>NZ_JJOV01000052.1:0-65740 GCF_000979385.1 Methanosarcina sp. 2.H.A.1B.4 | reverse complement strand
GGCTGGTCCCGTGATCCAGGTCGTATTCCCTGATGAGTGGGGCAAGCTCTTCAGTGGTTGCCAGGTCGATTTTAAGGGTCTCAAAGTTCCGGTTATTAATCCCGATGAGCTTTGTGCCGGTTTCCAGCGCAAGTTCAAGCTCTTCCCTGTTGTGAACTTCAACCAGCGGCTCAAAGCCCTTTTCAAGAGCAAGATCAACAAAGGCATCCAGCTCTTTTCCCAGGATGCCTGCAATCAGGAGTATGAGGTCGCTTCCCGCTTCCTCAAGCTGCAGCCTGTCAATAATGAAATCCTTCCTCAGAACCGGTAAACAAACTGTTTTCCTGACCGCGTTCAGGTTTTCAAGTGAGCCCCGAAACACTCCTGGTTCAGTAAGGACCGAAATTGCAACAGCTCCGGCTTCCTCCATCTCCCATGCAAGCTCAGCAGCCACTGCCGGGGGTATATCCCTGAAGCTCTTTCCAGGGGATGCGGGCTTGACTTCCGCAATTACCGGCACCCGCCCGTCTGCTCTTACAGCTGCTACAGCTGCAATAAAGTCCCTTTTCTGGAACTGCGGCTGCGGGTCTTCCTTCTGGACGTCGGCCCCAAAAGCCTGGATCCGGGTCTTTGTTGTGTTGAGGATGTGGAGGATTGAGTCGTGCATATATAATCACTGGTGTATAGTTATGTACAATAATGACTAATACCTTACTTGTTATAAAAAGGTTTTGGATGAGGATAAACTGTTATCGATTTGATAATATTTTAATAATTATATAATATTAGTTTTATTTATATTTATGTTTGTAGATAAGATTAAATAAAAAAAGTTTGTAAGTAAACATATGAATTAAATTTACTGAGTGTTGTGATGTAATCGAAGTAACTGGGAGAAGTAAATGGCTGAATTTTTGGATACCGAAGCAACTACCCATTATTTAACAAAAATCATCAAAAACGCGACGAAGGAAGTCGTTATAATAAGCCCATATTTGAAGATAACGAGTTTTTAAGTATTACAGGAGTGGGGCAAAAGAAACTTGAGAGGTATGGATCGGCTTTTCTCCGGGAAATTGCAAACTACTATAAAAAGGACCTGATCAGTGATTCTGGATCATGCATTCGTTGTGGGGAAAAAATAAGGTCTAATCCAAATGAACCGTTTTGTAGCGATTGTTATAATTCATGGGCTAGATTTGGAAATCCAAAGTATAAGGAAAAGTATTGTCATAAATGCGGCAAACCGACAGACACTTCTAAAGAGAAACCTGTGTGTTATCAATGCTTTAAAAATGGTTTGTAACAAATGGATTTTAGTTTTACAACAGACATTCCGCAGATGTACACAGATGTAGAATTCATTTGCCGATTTGCCCACTATCCTTCATTATAGGGGAAATTAGTTTTTAAGCTACTGCCATATTGGGAAAAATAGGTGGTATTTTTGTGGACTTCTGCGGAAGGTGGGTTACAAGGTAAATTCACTAAGAGCCTATCCGAAAAGTGCTGTGACCTACTGACCTTTACAAATGGCAATATGAATAACCAGAACGTCTAGTCGGATACTATATACTATTCTAACTCTTAACTATTCCATTATTGACTGTTACCATAGGCTGTTAATAGCCATGTTTCTCCATTTCTTTGAGTATCACTGAACTAATATCCGTGAAATTCTGAATCCCACCGGTCCAGGCAGCCATCATCATGGCGTCAGTTATCTCTGCTCTGGTAGCTCCGAATTGATGAAGCTTTTGCAAGATTTTGACTGCACTGTCTGTGTTGTTGTTGGAACAGGCAATAGCAAAGACCGTCAGGTGCTTCTGCTTAATGGAAAGTCCGTCTTCTCTCTCAGCCCATATAACTTTATAAAAGCCTGCAAGCCCTTCGCCAAAATCCTCATTTATCTTTTCAGCGTACACAACAGACCTGGGCGCAAAGCCCTTTATCTCCTTGATTTCGTGAATATTCTTCCCCATAATTATCCTGTTTCAATACGAGATAATCGGATAAAACAATATCTTTACAACTTTTCATGGATCTGACTTTTCGGATAGGCCCTAAAATGATGAGTTTCAACTACAAGTGGAATTCATATCTTCAGTAAATCCCCATGCACCCTCAACCACTCTTTCCGTTCTTCATAGTCCGGCAGGATTTTCTGTACCTCGTTCCAGAAAGCCTTTGAGTGGTCTTTATATTTTGTGTGGCAGAGTTCGTGGACGACCACATAGTCGATAATTGACATTTTAGCCATAACAACCCGCCAGTTGAACCTGAGCTGGTTTGTCTTTGAGCAATTCCCCCACTTGTTTTTCAGGGGCTGAACTTTGATAAGAGACGGTTTCTCTTCAAAGTATTTCAAATACATTCTGGCCCTCTGGTTGAGAACCTTCTCCGCTTTTTCGTGGTAAAAATTGATGAACAAGGGCTGTATGATTCGGGGATAGTCAGATTCCGGGACGCTTGCAGGTACATGAGCTATGAATTTGCTGTGGGTAAAGGTCAGGGTTGGAACTATTTCTTCATTTACCTGTACTACTTTTAACCTGTAGTGCTTGCCTTTGTACGGAAATTTTTCTCCGCTTACGAATTCTTTCCGGGTCTCGTTTCTTATGACCTCGTTCATTTTATCGAGGTTGATTATAATCCAGCTGGCTTTCCGTCGAAGGTTTAAGGCAACCTCTTCTTTGCTCATGCTGCCCGGAGCTTTGACTGTAAACCCTGATTCCAGATCAATTACTAACTCAATGGTTTTCTGTCGGGAAGAATAGATTAAGCGGTAATCAACGAGAGTGTTTCCTATCTTTATCTGTTCCATTCTCGATTCCATTTTTTATTTCAATCTCTGTCTCATTAATTCTTTTATTCTCGGTCCCATTTACAGTAGGTTCCTGGCAAGGTTGAGGAGATTATGGCTTTCCCTTTCAGCCGTTTCGACGTCAAAATCAATTTTATATAATTCCCTTTTGATCGTTTTAAGCATTATCTTTTGCTGTTCGGGTTTTTGCCTCCAGTCAATTACTGCAAGCCCGGTTAAGGCTGAAAAAAGTGGGAGAGAAACGCCTGCAAGCTTTTTCTCGTCCTCTTCTATAAGGTGTATGGAAGGGTGCATGGAAGGGTGCAAGGAAGCTTTTTCGGCTCCGGCATGAAGCTGGATATAAGCAGCCCTGACCATCTGGAAAACTGCAAACTCTTCCCTGCTCATGCCGTGTTTTCTTGCAACAACATCGACATCAAGCTCGGCTTTGATTTTGTCAAGTTCGGTCAGGAAATCTGTGGTGGAAATAAGCTCCTGTTCGTGCTCTGCAATCAGTTTTTCGAGCTTTTCGCGGAGGGAAGTGTAGTAAATAGGGTTTGTGTTAAGAAGGTTGCTGATCGTGGTCCTGACCTTGTGCTGGATAAGGCTTGCTTTTGCTTTTGCCGAGGTCTTTTTGTTGACGATGTCATTGAACTCGGAGGAGTAAATGGAAACAGGTTCATGGAAGACCTTGATGCCGTTTGATTCGAGGTATTCGTGGATCAGGACCTTGGCTTTGGGGACAGCTTCAAGCACACTCGGGGCTTTGATGCTGTAGTTTGTCCGCATTGCGTTGTAGATCCTGCCGTAGAGGTAGACGTCCTGCCTGAAGCGGTTTGCTTCGGGATTGGGGATGATGTTGTTTACAAGGGCGACAAATTCCTTGAAAGCCCTTTCAAACCTGATCCGCGCATCTTCGGCGCTCAGGACATCAAGCACGCACCTATCCACGTATTCAGCAGAATCATAGGTTGTGGGCACGGCTTTAAAGAACCTTTTTACCTTGTTTGCCGCCTGCTCGGCTTTCGGGACATCATCCAGAAGGTGTTCAAGGTAGCCTGCAATGTCCCCTTCGTTGAAGATGTCAAGGGCTTCTTTGAGCCGCTTTGAAATCCCGCAGTAGTCGATAATCAGGCCGTAGGTTTTGTTGTCGGTATAGGGGCGGTTCACCCTTGCAACAGCCTGCATGAGATTGTGTTCCCGGAGCGGCTTGTCAAGGTACATGACCTGCTCGATTGGCGCATCAAAGCCGGTTAAGAGCATGTCGCAGACAATCAGGAAAGCCAGTTTATTCCCTTCGTCAAACGGTTTCCGGAACTTTTTAATTATCTGCCTCTGCTGAGCTTTTGTCCTGTAGTACTTCCGGATTTCGGCGTGAGGGTCATCTTTTGGGCTTGAGGAAATGATGATTTCCGATTCAGGAGCCCCGAGTTCGTCCAGGATCTTTTTGTAGGTCACGGCTGCATCCCTTGATGGGGTCACGATCTGCGCCTTGAAGCCTTCGAGCCTGACAGCAGTTGTGTAGTGTTCGAGAATATCTTTGCAGATGACCCTTATCCTGTCCTCGTCTTCGGCAATCGTTTTGTATTTTCCGGCTTTTTCCTTGATGGCTTCCTGCTCAAGGTCGGTGTAATCAGCAAATTCCGAATCAAAAGCAACATCAAGCTCGCTTCCCAGGATATGGACTTTCGGAAGCCTTGCCTGATATTTGATCTGGACGGTTGCCCCGTCAGCTATGGACTGCTTCGGCAGGTATCTGTCAATATAATCTCCAAATTCCCTGCGCGTGGATTTATCGTTTTTATCAATGGGAGTGCCGGTAAAGCCGATGAATAAGGCTTTCGGGATTGCCGTCCTCATATTCAGAGCCCAGCCCAGGCTGGTGCTTACCCTATCATCCTCTTTGTTTTCCTTCGCAGCCGTTTTCCCGTATCCTGCTTTCCCGTACTGGCTCCGGTGGGCTTCGTCAGCAAAGACAATGATGTTTTCCGAGCGGGACAGTTCAGGGTAAGTCTCGCCGTTTTTCGAGGTAAATTTCTGGATCGTGGTAAAAAGAGTCTTTCCAGTGGGGGTTTTCAGCTCATCTTTTAGCTGCTCTACGCTTTCCACAGGTACGGGATTCGGGAAGCTGCAATTCTTAAACGTGCCTGAGATCTGAGAATCAAGGTCATTCCTATCCGTTACAATCAGGATGCAGGGATTTTCAAGCGAAGTCCCCGGCACTTTTTCAATCCTGCGGATTTTCAGAGCCGTATAGGTCATGGTAAGCGACTTTCCGCTCCCCTGCGTATGCCAGATTACTCCACCTTTTCCCTCCGCAATCCGTTCAAGAATTTTGTTGCTTGCAATGTACTGGTTGTACCGGCAGAGCTTTTTATTCACACCGTTGTTTTCGGTTTCAAAAACAATGTAACTCCTGAGAATGTCCAGGAAATTCTCTTTTGAAAAAAGCGAGTATAGCAGAATATCCTGTGCAGGCAGTTCCTGCCCTTCTTTTCCAATAAAAACCGCAAGATCCCTCTCATTCAGTGGATAAGGCTTTTTCCACTCAAGGAAGTACTTTGCAGGCGAAAAAGTGGAAGCATAAGTCGCCCTGTACCGCGCAAGCGCAACAAGGAGCTGGTTCGGGTAAAAGAACTGCTCGTTCTTCTCCCTGTACCCGAAAAGCTGGGAAATAGCCTCGTCAATAGGTTCCTGAAGATTCGGGCTTTTGCACTCAAGTACAGCCAGCGGAATCCCGTTTACAAAAACCACAAGGTCAGGAATGATCGTAAAATCATTATTCTTAACATAAAACTGGTTGACAACCGTAAACTCGTTCTTCCCAGGCTCATCAAAATCAATAAACTTGACAGTCTGCGACTTTTTCCCGAATCCCAGGTCCTGCTTGAAGCTGGTATAATTGACCAGCTTGTAATACAGCAACTCATTAGCCTCAACAAGCGACGCCGCCTGTACAACAGTTATCTCCCTGACCGCCTTATTCAGCCCGACCTCATCAAGCCAGGGATTTATCTCCTGAACCTTCCGTTTCAGGATGTCCGGCAAAAAGAACTGCTGCGGCTCTTTTTTCAGCTTTTTCCCGTCAATGTAGTTGTACCCCAGCTTATCAAATAAATCAAGAGCCGGTTTTTCCACAAGGGTGTATTCATCAATCTGGAGCTGGGATTCGTCTGTCATTATACGCACACTCTGACTTTTCCTGCCCGAATTGCGCGTCGGGAGCACGCGTCCTTCTCGCTGCGCTCGAGAGGACCAAAATTTGAAATTGTCATTATACGCACACTCTTACTTTTCCTGTTAGAAGATCCTGCATAAGTCCTTTTTTAAGTTCTTGAAGTCTGGTTAAGTAGTTCTGGTTGTCCTGGATCTGGGAATCAACTTTTGAGAGGATAGAGGCGATTTTTTGTTGTTCAGTAAGAGATGGGACGGCTATTTTAATTTCGTTTAATTGATCTCTTTTGATATTTGGGAAAGTTGAACCTTCACCATTTGCACGTCTATATAGCTCAGTTCCTTCTTTTGTCAAGAGCATATGAACAAAATTAGTATCTCCAAGATTTTTTAATCCGCGAATCGCAGCAATACCTCTGCCGATGCAGTATTCCTGATCTGCAAAATTCATTCTCCCAAGTGTGTTTCCTCGAACACAGAATAAAATATCCCCTCTGTTACAAACTTTTGTAGGTTTTGAAGTCCATTTTACAGGTGTAGGATAGCGTTCATTGAATTCTGAAGGCCCATTGATTAGTGGTTTCCCTTCTCCTGTGGTATTATAAGTATCACCAGTAGGAGATTGGCCCATAACAACCTGAGAGATCTTAGATAGTTTCCCAACATCCCATTCTTCCGGTATCTCTCCAAACTCCGTTTTCTTGAACTTCGTATGCCCTATGCCTTTTGTAAGCAGTTTCTGCATCAGACCTTTTTTTAAGAATTCAGTTTTCTCAATAATCTGCTCTGTCTGTTCGATTTGTTCATCGACTTTTGAGAGGATGGAGGCGATTTTTTGTTGTTCTTTTAAAGTAGGAAGAATAATATTACATCTCTTTATATTTTCAGCATTAACATTTTGGTTAGAAGCCCCTTGAATCATTTTAAATAACTCTTTACGAAATATATCTCCATTAAAATACCTTATAAAGAATTCATTGTCAGTTACCTCTTGGTTAAATTTGAACTTAATTATGTATGATCCAAAAATGGCTTCTTCGTTGTTTCTCACAAGGCCAACTCTTCCAATTGCGCCACTTCTGGCAAAGGCAAAATCTCCCGATTCTAGTTTATAATTTTCATAATCTGTTTTAGAGATATTTAGAGAGGGCATAGTTTCATTCTTTATGTTTCCTCGGTTATCTATATCTGTAATCCTAAGAAATTTTACTCCATTTTCAACATACTTTTCTTTTGTATAGTATCCTTGTTTATGGAAATCCGTTATTTCTTTAAGGCTTATAACTTCCCACTCTTCCGGAATCATTCCCAATTCCGTTTTCTTATACCCTTCAGGAACTGAAACATTTTTAGTCATTTACAAAACCCTTTTCCACTTCAAATCTGAATTCGCCAGTCAGTGCTTGGCGAATTTAAAACTTCACTAAGTTGACTGTTATTAATCTTTAATTCGTCACGCAGTGCGTGATGAATTTAAAAAATTACAAAGTTGGCTGTTATTACCTTTTAATTTATCAATCGGCAGTTAATTGTCTAAATTGTTACTTTTTTGACACTCTTCTTTTACAGGGCTTCTAATTTTTTCGTTTTTATCTTCTCGTAGTCATTTTGTTCCAGCCGCGCCGAGGCGCGGGACAAGAACGGGCGGAGGAAGCTACTCAGTTGCCCCGGAATAGTTATTCATCTCAATTGAGCACTTACTGTGTGACCAAGTTAAATATTTCAAAAGTGAGCCCCAAAACCAAAGATTTATCATTCATCGTATCCCAGCTCCTTCAAATAAGCCTGCATTTCGCTGTAAGACCCATCCCTCTGCCTGATAAGCTCTTTTAACTCTTCGTTGACCGCTGTCACATCAATTTCAGGTTCGGCTTCGGAGGTGTCCACATAAAGGGAAACGTTCAGGTTGTAATCGTTTTCGACAATGCTTTCTTTCCCGACAACGGCACAGAACTTTTCAATATCTGCAAAGCCGTCGAAAGCCGAGACGATCTTCTCAACATTGATGTCCCGCAGGAAGTTCTGGGCTTTTCCTTCTTCATATTCGGAAGAGGCGTCGATGAACAGGATTTTGCCTTTTCTTTCCGGGCGCTTGTTTTTGTTGAAAATTAAAATCGTGCCCGGGCTGCCTGTGTTATAGAAGAGGTTCTGGGGGAGGGCTAGGACAGCTTCGATCTGGTCATCGTCAACATAGCCCTGGCGGGAGACTTTCTCCTGCCCGCCGCGGAAGAGGACTCCGTTGTCAAGCACAATTCCAAGCACACCCGACGAGTTCAGGGTCGCTGTCATGTGCTGAATCCACATCCAGTCGGCTGAAGAGGCGGACGGGAGCGCGTATTTCACGCGGGAATAGGGGTCACCTTTGGCGAGCCAGTCTCTTGACCACTCTTTCTGGTTCCACATCGGGTTGGCTAAAACGCGGTCGAAAACCATCAGTTCGCCGTTGTCCAGCAGCTTGGGGTCGGCCATCGTGTCGCCTTTCTCGATCCGCGCGTCAAGGATGTCATGCAGGAGCATATTCATCTTGCAGATGGCCCAGGTGTTGAGGTTCTTTTCCTGGCCGAAAAGGGAGATTTTGTCCTGGTTTTTGCCGTGTTCCTGCAAATAGTGGATACATTCGATAAGCATGCCGCCTGAGCCGCATGTGGGGTCGCAGATGCGCATATTTTCGGCGGGCTTGACCAGCTTTACAAGGAGCCTGACCACTTCTTCAGGGGTGTAGAATTCCCCGCCTTTCTTTCCGGCATCGTCTGCAAAGTGTTTGATCAGATATTCGTAGGACCTGCCCAGCATGTCTTTGTTTTCAAGGGAATGGTTTGCCAGGTTGTATTTCCCGAAATGGGTGATAAGCTTCTGGAGGACGGCGTCGGATATGCGCTCCTTGTCGTTAAAATCAATCGCGATCAGGACGCCTTCAAGGGAGCTGTTTTCGTGTTCCAGAGCTTCAAAGGCTTTGTTTATAGCCTCACCTATGTCAGAGGACTTCTTTTCAAGTTCGGACCAGCGGGCGCGGGGAGGGACAAAAAAGCTTCCTCCGTGCTCGTCCTTGTCGGATAAGGCTATCTCTTTTGCTTTGGCTTCAGGCATTCCATCTTTTACCAGTTCTTCTGCAACCCGGCTGACGTTTTCCTCAAACTGGTCAGAGAGCCTTTTTAGAAAAAGCATTCCGAAAATGTAGTGCTTGTATTCGGAACTGTCAATTGAGCCCCGCAGGATGTCTGCGGCTTTGAAAAGGTGAGTGTTTAATTCGTTAAGGGTTAAAGGCATGTTTTTTGGTCCTGTTCTGGTGAGAATGAACACTGTGTCCTAAAATTTTGTGTGTGGGGTGACGGAGTTAGAATCGAATTGGAATTGAATAATATGACAATCTCTTATTAATAATCCAGTAAAAAGCTTGCGATTCCGTTTTACCTTTTCAAGATTGAAGCTCTTCTTTAAAACTCTCCTTTAAAGCTCTTCTCGCAAGCATTAAAACAATCAGTATAATTATTATATTTATTTTTAAGGAAGTGTGGTTGAAGTTTTCATTTTTTTCGCGAAAAGCCATTGGACTCAAGCCGCGCCGGATTGCTGGAATAAAAACGTGAGGGGGTTATTCAGGTCCCCCTGAATAATATATCACTAACCACGGAAACCGCAGAAAGCACGGAAATCTCTGTACCCATAAATTGGTCCTCTTGAGCGCAGCGAAAAGGACGGCGGGCTCCCGAATCGCAATTCGGGATCACAAAACCCCTTAAAATTTCACAGGTATCTTCTTCGAGAGTCAGTCTCAAATTTGGTCATAAGTCGTAACCATAGCCTTTGTCACTTCGAACAGATCTTCAAGTAGCGGTGTTGTGCTTTCAGATTGCCCGAGGGTTGCATTTGCAGCATCGATCATATCCTGCGGATATATGAGGCTTTCATTCAGGTTTGCAACAGCACCATCGAAGGTATTCAGAGTGAAATTTGCCTCACTCATGTTCTCAGGGCTTGTTTCCATGACAACAATAGCCGAGTTCACTGCTTCTATGCCCGTAGCAGCTCCCTCTATTATGGGCTGCAGAAAAGGATATTCTGCAGAGTGTTCATTGAGAGTTTCGTGTATAAGGTCCAGGTTGAGGTCAAGAAGATGGAGCATTGATGCGAGAAAACGGAGGCTCAGGCTCAGCTCCTGTTCAACGACTTCAGTTTCGTTATATGAAGATGTAGAGTTATCTATCGGATTTATTTTCGCGTATTCATTTTTAAGAATCGTTCCAGTGTCAAAATTTATTTCTGCTGAAACTGGAAGCACAGATAGAGTGATGAAGAGTCCTGCTGCTATCCACAGGCAAAAAACCTGAAATCTGGTTATAACAATTTCCCCCCTGTTGTAGATCGGAACTTAACTGTACGTAACAGAAATTAACAGTACTTAACGGCACTTAACGTATTTTCGCCCCTATTCAAAAGGATACTAAACTGCCTATAAAAACATAATGATTTATATAAAATTATCTTGGAAGTAAATGCCATGCAAAAGGACAATATAGTGAAGAGTTTGTACAAATTTTTTCATGTTTTATAAAATTTAAACTACTGTAGGGTGAATATTTAGAAAATAAATTTGTAAGTTAGACCGTAAGAAAAGAAAAGCCCCCAATCTCGCTCAAAAACTTTATATATTTGGGAACTGCATATTTATAATTATAGAGATATTATAATAGAACTTGGATAATCTTTATCGGACTTTAAACTCTCATTTCTAATTACCAATCTCAAATACACCATCAATAGAATGTACGGGCATCTTAACTCAGGAACAATAATCAGGAATTAAGAAATTTTATTTCTCGGAATTGTGCCTCCAAAAATGCCCGAAGTCCTGAACTATCTCCTACCTGATAAAAGCAAAAAGGACTGAGAACTGTTGAACGTACAGTTCAACTAAAAGAAAATGAAAGGCTGTATCTTTTTAAAAGTAAAAATGAATAAGCCGAGACCGGATCACAAAAATCCGTAAAACCTCAAAGGTTCCCTCGTCCCCTCTTCCTTATTCAGCCTCAGATGTTGTCATAAGTCGTAACCATTGCCTTTGTCACCCGGAAAAGATCTTCAAGGATCGGAGTTGTGTTTTCAGGCTGTCCGAGGGTCGCATTTGCAGCATCGAGCATGTCCTGCGGGTATACAAGGCTTGCGTTCAGGTCCGCAATAGCACCGTCGAAGGTATGCATAGTGGAATTTGCTTTACTCATGTTAGTAGGATCTTCCACATAAATAATCGTTGAGCCCACCGCGTCTATCCCTGTGGACGTTCCCTCTATTGTGGATTGCAGGAAAGGATATTCTGCAGAGTGGTCATTGAGAGTTTCGTTTATAAGGTTCAGGTTGAGGTCAAGCAGGCGAAGCATGGATCCGAGAAAACGGAGACCCAGACTCAATTCCTGTTCAACGACTTCAGTTTCGTTATCTGAAGCCGTTGAATATTCTGTTAAATTTAGTTCCTCTTTTTCATTTTCAAGAATTGGCCCAGCTTCAAAAGTTGTTTCTGCTGAAGCCGGAAGCACAGATAGAGTGACGAAGAGTCCTGCGGCTACCCACAGGCAAAAAACCTGGTATCTGTCCATAACAACTTTCCCCACTATCGTTTATCGGAACGTAACGGAACGTAACGGAACGTAACGGAACGTAACGGAACGTAACGGAACGTAACGGAACTTAACAGAACTTAACAGAACTTAACAGAACTTAACAGAACTTAACAGAACTTAACAGAACTTAACAGAACTTACAGGAATTTTACCTAGTTTTCCCTATTAAAAAATAAGCTAAGCTGCCTATAAAAACGTAGGGATTTGTATAAAATAATCAAGAAAGTAAATAGCCCGCGAAAGACAATATAATGAAGAGTTTGTACAATTTTTTTTATGATTTATAAAATTTAAACCACAGTCTACGGAAAGTTTAGAAAATAAAGAATCAAGTTGCACCATAAGAAAAGAAAAGCCTCCAATCTCGTTCAAAAACTTAATATATTTGCAAATAACAATATTATAATTTTGTGGCAATATTAATTCAACTTGAATAGTCTTTATCGGGCTTTAAACTCTTCTTTTCAACTATTTTCCTCAAATACGTAATCAATAGAGCACTCGGGCATGTCAAATCAAGAACAATAATTAGTAATTAAGACACTTTGCCTCACTGACTTTTGCCTCCTGAAATGCCCGAAGTCCTGAACTCTCTTCTACCTGAGAAGAACGAAAAGGACTGAGAACTATTGACCGCACAATGCAACTAAAAGAAAATGAAAGGCTGTAGCTTTGTAAAGTAAGTCCTCTTGAGCGCAGCGAAAAGGACAGCGTACTGCAGAGCCGCAACTCTGCTGGCGAAGCATTTACATGTAAGGCGAGCATACAATGCACAAAAAGCCAACAAAAAGACAGGCACACATAAAAATAAGGTTAAATCAGGTTAAAAAACCGGAAGAGGAACAGAAATGGCTGTATGGAAGGGAAAGAAAGTGGTTCTGCACACCACTATGGGTGACATCACTCTTGAACTGTTTGAAGACATGCCGATTACGGCAGGAAACTTTGCAAAACTTGTGGACAAGGGCTTCTACGACGGCGTGATTTTCCACAGGATAATTGACAAATTCATGATCCAGGGCGGAGATCCGACAGGAACAGGCATGGGAGGACCCGGCTATGAGATCCCGGACGAGTTTACGAAACACAACCGGAACGACAAGGGCACGATTTCAATGGCAAATGCCGGCCCGAACACAGGCGGAAGCCAGTTCTTCATTAACCTTGTAAATAACACCCACCTTGACAGAAATCATCCCGTTTTCGGAAAGGTTGTAGAAGGCATGGATGTTGTCGAAGCCATGGGAAAGGTAAAGGTCGACCGCCAGGACCGCCCGAAAACCGAAGTGAAAATCGTGAAGGCTGAACTGGTCTGAAGACTTTTCTATCTTCAGGTCAACCCTTATTTTTTATTTTTTATCCGTGGGGAATCGATTTCCGTAACGGCCTATGACGATTTCAGTTTTGCATCCTCAGATTTTCGGATTTTGGATTACGTTTTAGGATTTAGGATTACGTTTTAGGATTCAGGATGATTTTTAAGGGTCATGGATTCTACTTATTTGTTAAAATTCTTTTTAGGATTACACCCTCTAACTATTTGTTCTAATCATGTTTAGGATCATGGATTCTAACTATTTGTTCTGATTATATTTTCTCATCAGCCATTCTTATCATGTTTTCTAACCGAGTTTTCGGATAGAATGATAAAAAATCCCGTATAATTATGGAATAGTATTTCTTTTTAGCGAAAAACACCGAAACCTGCTTTTACAGAAGCCTGAGGAGATTTACGGGAGAAACGATTTAGGTGCTGGATACTGAGGAAGGATGGGATGCTCTGATTGCCGAAGCTCTTAAAGCCAGGTATCTGCGCGAAGGGGAGAAAGGCTGGGAGGACATCTGTGAAAGGGTGGCAAAAGCAATTGCAACGGGTGAAGAAGAATATCTGGAATTCAAAGACCTTATGGTCCGTAAAATCTTTCTTCCGAGTTCGCCCACGCTTATGAACGCAGGTACGGAACTGGGCCAGCTAGCCGCATGTTTTGTAGTCCCTGTAGAGGACAGTGTCGAGGAAATTTTTGATGCCCTCAAAACCGCAGCCCTTATCCAGAAGACCGGAGGAGGGACCGGGTTTGACTTCTCAAAAGTACGGCCAAAAGGTTCTCAGGCCCTTTGCGTTGACGGGGTTGCCAGCGGCCCGCTCTCTTTCATGAAGCTCTTCAACGAGGCAACGGAAGTCATCAAGCAGTTTGGCAGGCGCAGAGGCGCAAATATAGGAATCCTGGACGTTTCCCATGACGACCTCATACCTTTCATCAGGGCCAAGCACGTTGAAGGAAACTTCAGGAATTTCAACCTCTCAGTAATGGTCCCTGATGCTTTTATCAAACTTGTTGAAGCAGGCAGCACTGGAGAGGTCTGGAACCCCCGAACAGGCGCAACAGTTGGGACCATATTCTCCGAAATCGTTGATGGGGTATGGAGAAACGGGGAACCGGGCGTTCTCTTCTATGACCGTATAAACAGGGATAACTTCACCCCGAAACTTGGGAACATCACTGCCACAAACCCCTGCGGAGAAGAGCCTCTCCTGCCCTATGAATCCTGCAACCTGGGCAGCATTAACCTTTCCCTTTTTGTTGTGGACGGAAAAATCAACTGGGATTCTCTGAGGGAAACCGCCGGAAAAGCTGTCCGTTTCCTGGATAATGAAATTGACATAAATGTCTACCCTGTCCCGGAGATTGGGGAGGCAACCAGAAAGACAAGGAAAATTGGACTTGGAGTTATGGGATTTCACGATATGCTTTTGAACCTGGGGCTGCCCTATGACTCAACAGAAGCTCTCGAGCTTGCAGAAAAGCTTATGGAGCAGATTAGCCGGGCTGCAGTCAGGGAATCAAGAAAACTTGCGGCAGAAAAAGAACCTTTTCCGGAACATGAAAACTCCACCTGGGAACTTCCAATGAGAAACGCCGCATTGACTGCAATTGCCCCGACCGGAACTATCAGTATTCTTGCAGGTTGTTCTGCAGGGATTGAACCTGTTTTCAGCTGGGTCTACAGGCGGACCCGTACAGTGGGAAAAGAATTCCTGCTTGTTCACCCCCTCTTTGAAGCACATTTTAAGCCAGAGCTTTCGGAACCTGATTACCTCCGGCTCCTTGAGCATGTCTACACACACGGCACCCTGCAAGACATAAAAGACCCGAAAATAGTGAGCGAAGACGAAAAAAGGCTCTTCAGGTCAGCCCTTGATATTAGCTGGAAGACTCATATTGATGTACAGGCGGCCTTTCAGCGCCACTGCCATGCAGGAATCTCAAAGACCATCAACATGCCTGCAGATGCCAAAAAGGAAGATATTGAGAAAGCTCTGATTTACGCCTGGAAACAGGGATTAAAGGGGCTTACAATCTACAGGACCGGAAGCAGACAGCATGTGGTTCTCAACTTGAAAAAGTCAGGAAACTAATTCAGGAAACTAATTCAGGAAACTGAACTGTCTCTGGCAGGGTAATTTTGGAGTATTGGCCTCCCACTGCAAAATAAAAATACCCTTCAGAACAAGTCCCTTAAGATTTTTAAGAAGTATTATACTACTAGAATTATAGTTATCTCACTAAAAATATATATACATTCGTCCCTCCAGAATAGATATGACTGTTTCTGTGACTGCTGCCTCCAAACACCACCTTGAACTGCTCACTGCGTGTGTTATATATGGTACCGTCGGAATTTTCATGGAATGGCTCAGGGATATGTCTGTAGGTTCGATTATTTTCTACAGAGTCCTTTTCGGGCTTTCAGCCATACTATGTTATCTTGCAATTACCGGAAACCTCGGTCAGCTCTCTTTGAAAAGGAAGAAAAAGTACCTCCTTCTTCTGGGAATTCTATACGTTTCACAGATGTTTTCCTACTATTCTGCAATCCGATACCTGGGAGCTTCTTCTGCTGTCCTTCTCCTGTATACTGATCCTATATACCTGACTTTCCTTGCACCCGTTCTTCTAGGTGAAAAGAATACTGGAAAAACTATTCTTGCTCTTTTCCTGGGTCTGGTAGGCGTCTTCTACGTAACAAGACCTGAAGGCGGTTTTGAACAGCTTGAATTTGGAAGCAACTATCTGAAAGGTGTAATCTTCGGGCTCGTAGGAGGCCTCTTCAGCAGTGGAGTCATAATATCCGTCCGCTTCCTCAGGGACGAGTATAACGGCCTTACCCAGCTTGTCTGGCAGAGTGTAATCAGTCTGGCCTTCCTCTCTCCTTTCGCAATCTCCCTTCCAGGGCAGGTACTCGCTGCAAACCTTCCTGTCCTCATGCTCTTCGGCTTCCTCATCACCGGTGTAGGTGCAGTGTTCTATATAAGAGGCGTTGCGGGCGTAAGCGCCATTACAGGCAGCGTCCTCACCCTTCTTGAGCCGGTTTCCTGTATATTTTTTGATCACACCGTTCTGGGAAGCCCTGTTCACAGCGGGATGCTTATAGGTTCCTTCTTTATCCTTGCAGCAGCAATCGTAGTAAGCCTGGATAACTCTGTTTTCCTGAAGAAGTTGATTTTCGGGGAAAAGATGAGATCGAGCAAAAAGATACCTTTCTGGAAAAAAGAGCTTTTAAGGGTACAGGGTAAATAAGTACCCTGTTTTCTTTTTTATATATTCTTTTTTATAATTACAGATTTTTACCATACAGATTTCTTCCATACAGATTTCTTCCATACAGATTTCTACCATACAGATTTCTACCAGTTTTTCCCTTTTCCAAAAAATATATATCTGCAGTCTTTTATTTCCAGAATGTGGCAGTGCAGGAAAACTCTTTCAAGCCGTACTCCGAGGTCATAACAGGCAGTATCATTTATGGTACTATAGGAGTTTTTCTGGACAGGGTCCAGGACATGTCCGTAGGGTCCATTCTCTTCTGCAGGCTCTTTTTCGGGTTATGCATGATTTTCTTTTATCTGCTGATGAGCGGAAGCCTTGAACAGCTCAGACCTGGCAGGAACAGAAAATATCTTCTGCTGCTGGGTTTTCTAAATGCTGTAACAGGCATATGCTATTTCTCGGCCATAAGGTACAGCGGAATTTCCGTTGCTGTCCTGCTCCTTTATACGGCTCCTGTATATGTCAATCTGCTTGCTCCTTTAATCCTTGGAGAAAGAAGCAGCAACAAAAGCCTTCTGCCTCTTTTCATCTCAGTTGCAGGGGTATTACTCATTACCCGTCCCGGAGAGGTCCTGGCAAGCCTGAGTACAGGGTCCGATTTTATGAAAGGCCTGTTCTTCGGCCTGCTTTCAGGGCTCTCCTTTGGCACCACCATAATCACGATCCGCTACCTTAGGCATGACTATACAGGGATATCCCAGACTTTCTGGCTGACCGGAATAAGCCTTCTCTTTATGCTGCCGTCTGCCCTTTCGACCCCCATCCCTGTCTACTTTAGAAACTTCAGTACTCTGCTTCTCTTCGGTTTGACCATTACACTTGCTGCCATTCTCTACCTCAAAGGAATTTCGGGCATAAGGGCGCAGACAGGCAGCATTCTTGCCCTGCTAGAACCTGTATCGGGAATTTTCTTTGACACTGCCGTCCTGAGAAACCCTCTCTATATCTCGACTTTTCTGGGCTGTGTCCTCATCCTGACAGCGGCTTATCTTGTGAGCCAGGCCAGGGACGCAGAAGAAGTCCCTGAAGATTCCCTCCCCTCATCGCTTGCCTGATTTATTCTGTCCCTTTTCGTGAAAGAAAGCTTCCAGAGGTGCGACCGTCGGAAGGGAGAGGTCCTCTCCTGCCCTGTACCCGTAGAGTTCCTGAAGCTCCACAGCAAAGGAATGCATGAAAAGCGCATTGGGGATGTCCATTGGACAGAGTTCCTCGCACTGCCCGCAGTTGATGCAGGAATCCGCAACAAGGGAATAGCGAAGCGTGTGGAACGCAAAAGCTGGAGGGACCTTTCCGGAAGCATCTACTGTAAAATCGGAGGGTTTTGCATGGGGGAGGGCAGGGCAGACTTCAATGCAGGTGTAGCATTTAATGCATCGGGAAGTTTCATTTATTAGCTGTTTCAGGCGAGCCTTCCCCTCCCCCAGCGCCCGGAAGTCTTTTTCCCTCCATTCCTCAGCCAGGTTCAGCATCGACTGCTCGATTTTACCCCGGACCTCCAGCCCTTTCGGAACGGGCAAAGAGGCTTCGATAGCTCCTGAGGCTTCAGCTTTTTCAAGCAGCTCTGCACCCTTTGCGCTGCAGACCTCAACAAAAGTTGCTTCCGTGCCAATAACACCCCATTCCCCACAGGCAAGGTCAGTCTGTCTTGGGATTTTCAGCTTGCAACGCCTGCAGTTACTCCTGCGCCCATAGCCTTCCTCTTCAAGTTCGTCCATGGGCACTGAAAATTCCCCTTCAGGAGTCCTGAAGATGAACTTCCCCTTTGAAATCCTTTCCTTTTCAACCGAATCAGGGTCCACTGCAAACTTTTCTGCAGCCATTTTCCTTGCCATTTCCGGACTTATTGAGCCTCCGCAGTTCAACCCCAGCATGAGGATATTTTCCAGCCTGACCTCTCCCCGCTTTGCAAGCTCGTAAAGCCCCATTACATCGCAGCCTTTCAGGGCAGCTGCAACCTTCAGGTCCTTTGCCCCACCCAGGTAACTGCTGAAAAGCCTGGAGAGAAGAAGAGTCCCACAGTGCAGAGAACCCGAAATGTCCGAAATTTCCGCCGGGTCTGTGATCAGCACCGGAACAGCGTCGTAGAGGTCTGCACCTTTCCTTACCCCAAGTACTGCGTCCACGCTTCCGCTTTCCAGGGCGAACTTCAAAAGGGCTGATACCGCACCCCCGGACTCGCCTTTTTCCAGGAACTCCCGGTCACGGGCCCGGACATAAAACTTGTCTCCTTTCAAAGGTTTCAAAGTTTTCCCTCCACCGTCTCTACTTGCTCGACCTGTTCTACTTGCTCGACCTGTTCTACTTGCTCTACCTGTTCTACTTGCTCTATTTTCTCTACCCTGACCGCACAGGCCTTGTACTCCGGAATCTTTGCCACGGGGTCAAGGGCTCCGCTGGTCAGCAGGTTGGCCGCACACTCCTTAAAATGGAAGGGGATGAAAACAACCCCAGGTTTTATGTCTTCCGTAACCATCGCAGGGATTTCGATTTTCCCCCTCCGGGAAAGTACGCGGACTTTTTCCCGGTTACTGACTCCAAGTTTTTCCGCATCCTCCGGGTGAAGCTCCACCCAGCCGGTCCTGACTTCGGAGTCCAGGGTTTCTGACCTGCGGGTCATGGTCCCGGTGTGCCAGTGCCAGATATTCCTTCCTGTGGTAAGGATGAAGGGATATTCCGTATCCGGAACTTCGGCAGGAGGCTTCCATTCCACGGCGGAAAACTCCCCCAGCCCGTCCGGGGTGGCAAATTTTTCGGTATGCAGGATGGGCGTTCCCGGATGGGACCTGTCCGGACAGGGCCACTGGAGAGAGTCAGGGTTTTCAAGGCGCTCGTAGCTCATACCCCCATACTGGGGAACAACCTTTACAATTTCCTCAAAAATCTCAGCTTCATTCAGGTAGGAAAACTGCGGCCTGTACCCCATACGCCCGGCAAGTTCGCAGATAATGCGCCAGTCTGCTTTAGCCTCTCCCGGCGGGTCAAGGGCTTTTCGGAGCCGCTGGACACGGCGCTCGGTGCTGGTCTGAGTCCCGTGTTTTTCTGCATAACAGGCTGCAGGCAGGACGACGTCAGCAAACTTTGCAGTCTCGCTCAGGAAAATGTCCTGTACGACCAGAAAGTCCATGTGTTCCAGGGCTTTTTTGACCCTGTTAAGGTCCGGGTCCGAGAGCATGAAATTTTCTCCCATAACGTACATGCACCTTACCGGCGATGTCCCTTCCGCAAGCTCTTCCATCAGCTCTGTGACCGTGACTCCCGCTTTATCAGGAAGTCCGCCAACTCCCCAGATAGATTCCATCTTCCTGCGGACTTCAGGACCTGAAACCTTCTGATACCCGGGATACACGTCCGGAAGGCACCCCATGTCACAGGCGCCCTGTACGTTGTTCTGCCCCCGCAGGGGGTTGACCCCTCCTCCGGGAACTCCAAGGTTTCCGGTCAGCAGCATCAGGTTTGCTGTGGACTTCACGTTGTCTACTCCCACCGTATGCTGGGTAATACCCATGGAATAGAGAAGGACAGAAGGCTTTGAGTGGGCGATCCACTCAGCTGCGGTTTTTAAGTCTTCCTCAGGCACTCCTGTGATTTTCGAGACATTCGGCAGGGAATAGGCCTCCTGCATGACAACGGTTTTCATTGCCTCGAAATTTTTTGTCCTTTTCGCGATAAATGCCTGGTCTTCCCACCCGTTTGCTATGATATGATGCATGAGCCCGTTCAGGAGGGCCACGTCTGTACCCGAGTACATGGAAAGGTAGAGGTCCGCCTGTTTTGCCGTGGGTGTGAAGCGGGGGTCCGCATAGATTATTTTAGCTCCCTTCTTCTTTGCAAGAATTACCCTCCTGCCTATAAGGGGGTGCTGCTCGAAGGTATTGCTCCCGATAATGAAGATGCATTTAGACTCTTCCAGGTCCGCAATTGAATTCGTCATGGCCCCAGAACCGAAAACTGCAGCAAGGCCAGCGACTGTAGAGGAGTGGCAGAGCCTTGCACAGTGGTCGACGTTGGACGTCTTAAGGACAACCCGGGCAAATTTCTGCATAAGGTAGTTGTCCTCGTTTGAGGTTTTTGCCGAAGAGAGACAGGCAATTTCCTCATGGAGAAAAGTAGTGAACTTCCCTGCAACCAGGGTCAAAGCTTCTTCCCAGCTAGTTTCCGCAAGCTGCCCATTTTTCCTGACCAGCGGCTTTACAAGCCGATCCTTGCTGTGGATGAACTCGTGGGCATACCTGCCCTTCTGGCAAAGCTTCCCTGAATTGACAGGAGCCCGGTGCCAGGGCTCGATACCTGCAACCCTGTTGTCCTTTACCACAAGGTTAAAACCACATCCTGTTCCGCAGTAGGGACAGGTTGTGGGGACATATTTCAATTCCATGTTCTTCCTCCCCTTAAGATGATGGATCTGATAAGCTGTTAATCATGAATATTGATTAATCCTTCATAAAAGAGTTAATCTGGCAGTAAAGATAGGATCAGGAGTAAAGATAGGATCAGGAGTAAAAATAGGATCAGGAGTAAAAATAGGATCAGGAGTAAAAATAGGATCAGGAATAAAGATGGGATCAGGAATAAAGATGCAGAAATGATCGTTCGGTAAAAATTTGAAACTGTATTGTGAATTTTCAGTCTATCTAGAGTCTCTGATACTTTGCGGGAATCTTACCGGGCTCGATCAGCCTGTTTGGATTCCAGAGCTTCTCCTTATTCCCGGCTTTTGCCTTTCTGCCCAAAAACTCTTTACTTAAGAAACCCTCTATTTTGAACATAAAAGTTATGAAAATGCAGGAAAAGCATGACAGACGGAAGCCCAATTATAGAGCTTAAGAACCTGACCAAAGTTTATAAAAACGGAGTGGAGTTTCGCGCGCTCGACAATGCAAACCTGAAAATTAAAAAAGGGGAATTTGTTGCAATTGTAGGGCCTTCTGGTTCAGGTAAAAGCACACTTATGCATCTCATAGGTCTGCTCGACACACCCAGTTCAGGTACCCTCCTGATAGACGGCAATGACGTGACTAAAATGTCGGATAAGGAGCGTTCCGGGATGAGAAACAGGATGCTCGGCTTTGTCTTCCAGTATCACCACCTGCTTCCGGATTTCACTGCTCTGGAAAACGTAATGATGCCGCTCTTGATTGCGGGAAAGAGTAAGGACGAAGCAAAGGATATTGCCGAAAAACTTCTGAAAGAGGTAGGGCTTGAAGACAGGATGGACCACAGGCCAGGAGAACTCTCCGGAGGGCAGAACCAGAGGGTTGCGGTAGCCCGGGCTCTTAGTTGTTCTCCGGCAATCGTACTTGGGGATGAGCCTACAGGCAACCTGGATACTAAAGCAGGAGATTTGATCTATGAACTGCTCCGCAAACTGAACAAGGAATATAACCAGACCTTTATTGTGGTAACCCATAATGAGGAACTGGCCGGAAAAGCCGATAGGATAATCAGAATTGTAGACGGAAAAATAACGGATCAGTGAGGGGGAAATAATGGAGTACTCAAAAGGAAGGATAGGCAGGGTCTTTACTGTCAGGGTTGACCACGGGGATGACCTTCTCCTGGAACTTATTAAACTTGCAGAGATGGAGAAGATCGAATCAGCTGTGTTTATGCTGCTTGGCGCGCTGAGGAAAGGAAAGCTTGTTACAGGCCCGAAAGAAAACAAAAGGCCTCCGGAACCTGTCTGGTCTGGCTTTAATGATGCCCATGAGATTCTCGGGATAGGAGATATTTTCCAGGAGAACGGAAAGCCCAAAATACACCTTCATGCAGGAACAGCCAGGGGAGACAGCATTAAACTGGGATGCCTGAGAGGTGAAAGCGAAGTTTTTATGGTTGTTGAGGTATTCATTTTCGAGTTGGAAGGAATTTCTGCCAGAAGGGTAATGGATGCGGAGCAGGGCTTTGCTCCTGTGAGCTTTGTGCATGTCCCTGATCAGGAATGACGCATTGAATAGAGTAAGCGTTAAAAGGGCTCGACAATTGGAGTAATTAAAGCTGAAAACGATTTATGGAAAATAAGATCTGGCAGATCTCCTTACATTTATTTTTTGTGAACTTATTTTTTGTGAACTTATTTTTTGTGAACTTAATTGCGGTGAATTTAATTTTGCAGTATAATTTCCAGTTCCCTTAGCCTTTTGAGCGCGATCATTTTCTCGTTGTTGTATTTTAAAAATTCCTCTTCGAGAATCTGTACTATCTGTGGGAACGGTACTGTTAACTGGTAGTACTTCACAGGTCTGCCTTTTCCCTTATTCTTTTTTTCGGACCTTTCATCCACCCAGCCCCTATCCCTGAGAGGGCGCATAGCTACACTCACTTCAGGCTGCCTGAGCCCGGAAACAAGTTCGATATGAAGAGATCTGAGTTCTCTGCAGTCTTTTAAGCACACGATTGCGGTGGCCTCTGTCCTCGGGAGTCCCAGGCTCTGGAGCTTATCAATAATTGAATACTCTTTTTCGGTTAAATTAACTGGAGAATCGTCGGTCATCGAGAATGAATAATACTTTCAGGT
Organism: Methanosarcina sp. 2.H.A.1B.4; assembly: GCF_000979385.1. Lineage (NCBI taxonomy): Archaea > Methanobacteriati > Methanobacteriota > Methanomicrobia > Methanosarcinales > Methanosarcinaceae > Methanosarcina > Methanosarcina sp. 2.H.A.1B.4. Next base: position 43,045 of record NZ_JJOV01000052.1, on the reverse strand, counting down.
TTATATATTTTATGTAGATAAAATTATTTTTTTAATAAATGGAGTATTGTCAGTAAGTAAAAAAGGCATCTAACCCTAGTAAGGCTTTTTTTCTGGAGTTTTTATATAAAAGACTGTGGGGATTCATCTTAAGAAAAAAATGTGCCCTGTAGTTTTAACCAAAACCTTTAAAGCAAGTGTTTGCAGGAATAAAACATCCTTTAAGTAGGAAATAGGCTTTCCAGAAACAAAGAGATAGGTTTTGCCATATAGAATATTGAGGCTCCTGAAAGTTGGAAATTAGCCTTTCTGAGAAATGAAATACCCGGTTTTGAGCGCAGGGATATCTTCAATTCTTTAAGAGGGGAAAATTCACTCAAAAAGAAGAAAGAATAAATCCTTAAAATCTGGACTCCTTAAATACTGCTGCTCTAAGGTAGACAGGATACTGGAAGCGTGAAATAGAGGAGTCTCTTCTATAAGAAACACGGGTATAATTCAGGTAAATTGATTAATTCAAACCGGATAAACAGTTAAATACCATTCGGACATGTAACGGTTAAGTTAAGTAAAAGTCAAGTTCAAATAACAGAATATATCTATAGATAGATCAGAGATTTAGAAAGGGTGAAATGATGTCGTATATCGGTTTACAGCAGGATTCTGGAGAATATAAGATCCAAAAGATACATGCTCGGGAGATCCTGGACTCAAGGGGAAATCCCACTATTGAAGTTGATGTGTTTACACCGAAGGGATTTGGCAGAGCAAGTGTCCCTTCAGGAGCTTCCACGGGTACGAACGAAGCCCTTGAACTGCGCGATGCAGACCCCAACAGGTACGGTGGAAAGGGAGTCCAGACTGCAGTCAAGAACGTAAATACCGTTATCCAGAAGGAATTGCTTGGACTTGATGTGCGAAACCAGCGGGAAATCGATGAGCTGATGATCGAGCTCGACGAAACCGAAAATAAAGCAAATCTCGGAGCCAACTCAATTCTTGGCGTATCCATGGCGGTTGCAAAGGCTGCAGCTGACTCCCTTAACATGCCCCTTTACCGCTACTTCGGCGGTTCTAATGCTTTTACCCTTCCTGTACCCACAATGAATGTCCTGAACGGAGGCAAGCATGCAGGAAATGAGCTTGCAATCCAGGAGTTCATGATTCAACCCAAAGGCGCAGACACCTTCTACGAGGCCCTGCAAATCGGGACAGAGATCTACCAGACCCTGGGGAAGTTTCTGGAGAAAAAATACGGACGCTCTTCTATTAACGTGGGCTATGAAGGCGGGTATGCTCCCAAAATGAGCGAGTCTACAGAAGCTCTTGACGCCCTCGTACAGGCAATTGAAGAAGCAGGCTATACCGAGTCCGAGGTTACAATAGGGCTTGATGCGGCAGCAACCGAGTTTTATGAAGATGAATTATACGCAATTGATGGAAAGAAACTGGCTGCTCCGGAACTGCTTGACTACTATGTAGAGCTTGTAAACTCTTATCCCATCCTTTCTATCGAAGACCCCTTCCAGGAAGAAGCCTTTGATGATTTTGAAGCCCTTACCAATGAACTCTGGGACACGATCATTGTAGGTGACGACCTCTTTGTCACAAACATAGAAAGGCTCTCAAAAGGCGTGGATATGGGAGCAGCAAATGCCCTTCTCCTCAAAGTCAACCAGATCGGCTCAATCTCCGAAGCCTTTGATGCCGCAAGCATGGCTTCCAGAAACGGCTACACCGTAATCGTAAGCCACCGCTCTGCCGAAACCGAAGACACCACCATCTCAGATCTCGCAGTTGCCATAGGAGCAGAAATGATAAAGACCGGAGCTCCGGCCCGTGGCGAGAGGACTGCAAAATACAACCAGCTCCTCAGAATCGAAGAAGATCTCGGTGAAGTTGCACATTACGTGCAGCTCTAACCTTTTTTTAATTAACTTTTTAACTTCATTATTTATTTTTTAACTGTTGCATTCACTTTTTTAACTTTTGCCCCCTTAGTCCTTAATCTTTTAGCTCTATTAATCTTTTAGCTCTATTTTTCATTGATTCCTGATTTTTTAGTATTTTTATGGTTTCTTAATTCTGGCAGTTCATGAGAAACCGATAAATACTGCTACGGTACTGCCTGAATATCATTATCCTCCGTTCAGGTCTCGCGTCGAAAAGTGGCTGGAGTCCTCCTTTTTGATGAAATGGAAAAGCGAAAATGCCCCTGCTTGTTCGAAAAGTACTTCTCTTTACCCCAGAAACCGGTTTTAAATCCATGCATTATAGGATGCCTCCGCCAGCTTGCATTTCTACCTATTAGTTAATTACAGGTGTTCTCAGTAGTTTTCATTGTATTTTCCGTCTCTTTTTTCCGGTATCAGAAACAGATTTATAATCAGCCCTCTAAAAGTGAATACAGAAGTCTAAAGATCTGAAAATCCTAACAATTTAGAATCCCTTGAAGTTCAAATATCTCAAAGCTTTGAAATGTTGAGCAAATTGAACTTTCCTGATACTTTGAAGGTTTGAAGCTGCCTGAAAATTCAGATAATCTGGTCGGGTCCAGGAGTTTATCCAGATGTATGAACTGAGAATCGCTTTGAGGCAGGTATTATCCAGAAGAAGACAGACCCTTTTTGCCATACTTGCTGTTGCTCTGGCAGTTGCTGTGATCACGGTAATGATGGCAATGCTGTCTGGTTTTCAGGATGAACTTGTAACCTCAAGTATTGAAAACAATCCACATATTGTTATCAATCCTCAAGATGAAGAGGAAGAGTTCATCCACCTTTACAGGCATACATCTGCCCGAATTGCTGAAAAGGAAGGAGTTATAGCCGTATCCCCTAAATACCTGGGCCAGGCAGCTCTTGAATACAGGGACAACGCCGAAGGGGTTTCTCTTCAGGGAGTTGACCCTGTGGCTGAAGAGAATGTTATGAGGGTAAGTGAGGATGTTGTAGAAGGGGACCTCATGACCCTTGTCCACACAAGATACGGGATTCTGCTCGGAGATAAGCTTGCGGAAAACCTTGAAGTCCATGTGGGAGACAGGGTTGACGCCGTTTTTCCGGGCTCGCAAACAACTTCTTTTAAGGTTATAGGACTGGTTCATACCGGCACTGCTGCGGACGAGGTAACAGCCTACACAAGGCTGGATTCAGCGCAGGACTTTTTTAACGAACCCGGAGTTGTGAGTACCATTGGAGTCCGGGTTGCAGATCCATACCAGGCCGAGGTTATTGCAGCTTCGATTGAGGGAGAAACCGGGCTTGATGCCGTAAGCTGGAGCGAAGCAAATGCCGAAATCCTCAGCCTCCTTGATACCCAGATGGTCTTTGTAAATATCTTCTATCTCCTGATCTACGGGATTGCCGGTTTCGGGATTGCAAATACCCTGATAACCATCGTTGCCCAGAGGACCAGGGAAATCGGTATTCTGAAAGCGATGGGGGCTTCTCAAAAAAGCATAATGGTTGTCTTTCTTTTCCAGTCCCTGGTCCTTGGAGCCATAGGTCTGGTGCTCGGCACTGTTCTGGGTTACATTGTGACTGTTGCCCTGCAGAACTATGAAATCGAAGTCCCTCAGGAAATGTATTTCGGGCTTCAGACCCTTCCTCTTGAGGTAAAGCCCCTTAATTTTGTATATGCCTCATTTTTTGCTTTCATAATAAATATAATCTCAGGCATCTACCCTGCAAGGAAAGCTGCAAAACTTGACCCTGTAACAGCTATTGAAAGCGCCTGAAAAGAACGGAATATTATTTTTAACAGTTGTTAATTTTAACAGTTGTTACTTTTAACAGTTTCAGAAATTCCCTTTCAGCATTTCTGTTTATTCTGTTTTCAAATAACTCCTACCATTTTTAGCCCTACGTAGATCATCAGAAGTACAAAAAGATGTTTTAAATATTCCGGGTTTACCAGATGAGCAACTTCTGCTCCTTTTTTTGCTGCAAGAAATCCCGGAACTACAAGTAAAAACCAGTTAAGGAGATTGATATATCCAAGAGAATAAGGAGGAAGCCCTGTTTGCCCCCAGCCGTTGATGATGTATCCGACCGATCCTCCAAAAGAGGTAAAGATCATTATTGCAGCCGAGGTTCCAATGGCTTTCCTCATATCAAAATGCAGAAACACAAGCATGATTGGAATTCCAATTACCCCTCCCCCGATTCCAAGAAGCCCTGAAAAAAAACCTATAAAGATACCGGCAAAAATATAAGATATCAGATTGGAGCTAATTTCAGTCTTTTCCTTTACAGCCGGCGTGGTATAAGTTTTCAGAGCTCCCAGTATGATCACAACCCCGAAAATTGTACTCAGTGTAGAGGCAGGCAGGTAAGAAGCTACCGCTGCTCCCCCGAAACTGGCAATTAATCCGGAGGCTCCCATAATAGTAGCCTGTTTCCAGAGCACTGCTTGCTTTCTATGATATTTTAGGGTAACAATTATGGAGTTTATTAAGATCACGAAGAGGCTTGTCCCGAGAGCTGCCCTTATAGCCAGGTCTGGCTGCATTCCTGTTTCCTGCAAAAGCCAGTACTGGACAGGAGACATAATAAAGCCTCCTCCCACACCCAGAAGACCTGAGATAATGCCCGTAAAAGCACCTGTGAGAACGAGGATACCAAGATAAAGGGGGTCTGTAGGAGTCATTTTCAGATTAGTATATTATATTTATTTCCTGATTTTTCCTGATTTAAACGTATATTTCTGGCTGATCTCTACATGAAACTGCGAGTTTATTTAAGTTAATAGTATCGTGCTGAAAATTAACAGTATCGTACTGAAAATATGCAGGGCTGCCACTGATGGTAAAGTGGAAAAATCCGGAACTTGCAGAAAGATTGTACTTGAAGGGATAAATCATGGGTTAAGAGGGTAACTATTTTTCTTAAATAATTTCCCCTCGGAATAATTCTTACTTTCTTTAAATCAGCCTTAATTTCTCAGGTTTCCCTGCTGAATATTCAAGGAATAAATCGAGTAACTGTAAAATTAAAAAGTGAGCATGCTGCGCAACAAATATTTAAAATGAGTTATTATTTATTAGCCAGAAGCAAGTTATTAGCCAGAAGCAGGTTATTAGCCAGAAGCAGGTTTACGAACTATTTATCTATATAATGTATTTACCAGACCGGATTTATGTTTTATTTACCACAACCGGGTTAAAGAGGCGCTTTTATGATTGAAATGAAGTTACATGGGACATACAACATTTATTTTGCGATTCTTGGAATGCGGAACCCTATGAATTCCTGGCACCTGATGGACAGCAGTGAGCCTGATCAGGCAGGGAACTGCAGACTCGGGGAAAAGGACCTTAACCTGGCCAAGCGCCTGACCCTTGCAGGAAACGAACACGGAAAGTTTCTCAGGTTCATTACGGTCTGCTTTGACCTCACAGCCCCCCTCTACTGGTGGAAAGAGTTTGATACTTACAAATTTACGGAAAAGAATTCAACCTCTACAATGCATAAGCTGACCAGCAGGGACCTGGCTCCCCACGACTTTTCCTTTGATACGATGACGGACTACAGGAACTCCCAGATCCGGCATCTCAATGACCTTATCAAAGCTTACAAGTCCCGCGAAGGGGATAGTGAAGAGGACAATGCATACCGGAAAGCAATCTTCAGGGAACTTATTCAGGACCTTCCGAGTGCTTACATGCAGAAAAGGACAGTCATAACCAACTACGCTGAACTCCGGAACATCTACTTCCAGCGCCGCCACCACAAGCTTGATGAGTGGCGGGAGTTCTGCGACTGGATGAAAAAGGAACTCCCGTACTGTGAAGATCTGATCTGCCTTGAAAAAGATGAAACCAAAAACTAAATTGTAACTATTCACTATTACCTGGAAATGCCAAATGATATTCATTGATTCCAATGCTAATGCCGTAAATGGAAACAAAGCTGAATGGCACATGCTCAAGGTATCACAGATGAGAGAAATCTATGCAAAGTGTGAAACACCATTTTTGCCTGGACTGGGAGTATTCAGTACTTTGTGTATTCTATTGACAGTGTTTATTCTGATTAAGAAGAAGTAAACCAGTTATATACTAGTGTCGTGTCAATCCTCAAGGATTAAAGGATTCTGAATAGCTGTAATAGACTATATGCGACATTTTACTGCTGACGCAACACTAGTGTTACATTTTTATTTCTGGAAAAAAAATCAAATGGTGTGGAAGTTTATGAAATTCGGTTTCAGAAAACCATCTTTGAAAAAGTCTATTAAAGCAAGGACTACAGGCAAATTAAAACGCAAAGTAAAAAAGGCTGTAATACCATTTTATGGAAAAAAGGGAACGGGAATTGTAAAGAATCCAAAAAAAGCAGTGTACAATAAAGTTTACCATAGGACATCGTTTAGTATATTCGGTATTTTTAAGAAGCTATTAAAAAAATAAATTCAATATTTCGATAAAATTTAATAGTTCCAAATTAAAGCCAGACAATTAAATATTTTTTTAAAAGGAACTGGGCTCTTCAACAAAGCTCTGTTTCCTCTCGATTTAAAGCCTTCCTTTATATGCAGATGTTTTTTCTTTTCGTGCCCTGGATCTATCGCCTTTTTTGAAGTAAGCTGCGTATGAACCTGCAAAGGGATAATATTTGACTTGCACAGATGAAAATCGCAAACATTATAGGGTTTTAAAGTGTATCCTCGGTTTCTTCCCCTTCACTTCTATGAATTATCCGGGACAGAAAGGATACAAATCATGACCGAACTTGAAAAAACAGTTACTCTTGGGCGAGGTGTGGTCCTTGCAATTCTTATGGTTATAGGTTCAGGGCTCCTGGGCCTGCCCGGGCTGGTTGCGGATGTAGGGACAGTGCAAGAAGTGGTTTTCGGCTGGCTCCTGATTATTCTGGCAGCAATGCCTCTTATTCAGATCTGCGCAAGGCTCGGAAAGAAATTCCCCTGTTCAGGGGGCCTTTTCCATTATGCCCGTGAAGCGGTAGGAGAGTGGGGAGGGTATGCAGTGACAGCCCTTGTCTGCGGCTCCTTTATTCTGGGAGAGCCGGCAGTTGCCCTCATTGGCGGCGAATACCTGCAGCACCTCTTTGACCTGCCTGATTTTGGAGCCCATTTGCTGGCTTTTCTCATCATCACAGCCATGGCTCTTATAACGGTTGCCGGGGTCAGACTGGTCTCTTTTTTCAACTACGCAGCTGTTGCTGTATTGCTTTTCCTGATTGCAGCCCTTACCTTTTATAACTTCAATTTCTTTTCTTCAGGGCTCGCGTTTTCAATACAGGCTCTTGGAAGTGGTTTATCCGCTATTCTGGAAATGAATTTTGAAGCTTTTGACCCTTATAGCGTCTGGGAAATTTCTGCTCTTCTCTTCTGGGCTTTCCTGGGCTGGGAAAATATGTCCTTTGGCATTGGAGAACTCCAGAACCCGGAAAAAAATGTCCAGAGAGTTTTCTGGCTCAGTTTTGTCCTGGTAATCTTCATTTACCTGATGCTGGCAATCACAAGTATAGGGGCTGATGCAGCCGGAATTCCTCTCTCCGGGGCATCCGGACTCGTGGAACTCGTTAAGTTCACACCTCCGGGAAATCTGCTCATCTGGCTGATGGCAATGGTTATCGTGGCTAATGTAACCTGCTGGAACTTTGCTTCAAGCCGCCTTGTCTACGCATCGGGAAAGGAAAAAGTGCTTCCGGCTTACCTGGGAAAACTTTCGAAGCGCGGACAGCCTATGGCAAGCATCTTGAGTATGTATACGGCTTTCGTACTGGTGCTCCTGGGGACTTATGTGTTTAAGGTTCCGGTTTCTTCCCTCCTCATGCTCACAAACCAGAACTTCCTCTTCCTCTACGGCTTTATCCTGCTCTCCTACTGGAAAACCGAAACCGGCTGGAGGCGCTGGATCTATTCAGGGCTTTCCTTCCTGTCTCTCTCATTCCTGGTTTCAGGGTTCACCTGGAAGATCCTCTATTCCGTTGCCCTTACAGGGCTTGGGTATTACGGGTTTGTGAGGAAAACAAGAAAGAACAGGAAAGAAGAAAAAGCAGCTTCTCGGACTCATTCAGAGCTGTAAATTTTCGGAGCTGTAATTTTCGGAGCTGTAATTTTCGGACATTTAATATTCTGCCGGTCAGGGAGAAATAACCTTGACAAACCGCTGGCATATAGATAAATATTACAAAATATATTTACTGATCTACTTAAGGGGAAAAATGACTGAACTTGGAAAAACAATTACCCTCAGGCGGGGGCTTGGGCTTGCAATCTGCATGCTCATAGGAACAGGAATCCTGGCACTACCGGGTCTGGCACTTGATGCTGGCAGTGTCCATGAAGCAGTCCTTGGCTGGTTCCTTATTTCTCTAATCGCAGTTCCTCTTATCCAGATCTGTGCTCGCCTTGGCTTGAAATTCCCTTCAACTTCCGGCCTTGCCGGCTATGCCGAAGAAGCTGTGGGTCCCTGGGGAGGGTATGCGGTCTCCTACCTTGTTGGTGGGTCTTTCTTTTTCGGGCTTCCCGCTGTTGCGCTTATCGGAAGCGAGTACATGGGACAGCTCTTCACCCTCTCCGAAGCAGGGGTCGCCCTTTTTGCAGTTCTCCTCGTAACCCTGATGCTCCTCTCAAATCTTGCCGGAATGAAAGCTATTTCCCTTATCAATTACATGGCCCTTGCAGTGCTTTTCCTGCTAATAGGCCTGCTTATCGGCTTCAACCTGGACTTCTTCGGCTCAGGCGTGGGGATTGCAAGGGAAGCCTTAAACGGTAATGGAAACGTAGACCTGAGCAATGTCTGGAAAGTTACAGCCCTCCTTTTCTGGGCCTTTCTGGGCTGGGAAAACCTCTCCTTTTCCCTGGGAGAAATTAAGGACCCTGAGAAAAACGTGCCTCTCCTTTACTGGCTGAGTTTTGCCCTGGTGACCTCCATCTACATCCTCCTGGCCCTTATCAGTGCAGGAGCCAGTGCTGCAGGCGTCCCTCTTCGGGGGGCTGCCGGGCTTTCGGGCCTTGTCCTCTTTACTCCGGGAGGAAACTTCCTTGTGTGGCTCATGGTGATAGTGGTTGCAGCAAATGCATGTTCCTGGAATTTTACGGCAAGCCGCCTGCTCTATGCCGGAGGCAGGACAGGCATTTTCCCTGAAACTTTCGGAAAACTGTCAAAGAGGGACATTCCTGTGTCCGGCCTTGTCGGGTTATATGTTTTGTCAATTATCCTGATTCTCGGAAGCTATTTCTTCAAAGTCCCGGTTTCAGCCATGATCCTGCTCGTAAACCAGAACTTTGTCTTCCTCTACGCCTTCATTATAGTTGCCTACTGGAAGACCGAAACCGGCTGGCAGAAGTGGGTCTTTTCAGCGCTTTCGCTCGTATCCCTGAGCTTTCTGGTCTCCGGTTTTAGCTGGGAGGTCATTTATCCGATCTTCCTGATCGGGTTCGGATATTACAGGTTTATCGGAAAAAAGAGACAGTTAAAAACATTGCAGTCTGGAAAGGACTTATCTTTATGCGAAGACTGCATGGAGCTTCCCTGTCCCACTCAACACTGAAAAACCTTATTTTTTTAGGTGATCGAATCCTTTCCCGGGAATATCCTGTTTCTCTGGCCCAAGCCCTTCAGCTTACTGTTATTCTTTTTTGAATTTTTTGTGTGGCAGGCTATAGATAGCAGAATGATATAATTGATTAATTGGGAAAATGGGATTTATAGGGAAAAGAAGATCGAATAAGAAAAAGAGGGTCAAAGTGTTTTGTGGGGACCATTTTGATGAACCAAAACATCATGAGCACGGATGAAGCAAAAGAAGCATCTGTAGCTGAACTCCTGGAGAAACTATCTTCAAGTGAAAGAGGGCTTACTGCTTCAGAGGCAAAAGAACGGCTTCGACTATATGGGCCCAATGAAATCACGGAAAAGAAAACCAGTGCTATTGTCAAGTTGTTAGGCTATTTTTGGGGGCCTATTCCCTGGATGATCGAGATTGCAGCAGTCCTGTCGGCAGTCCTGCATCGGTGGGAAGATTTTGCAATTATTCTTGCGCTGCTGCTGCTGAATGTAACGGTGGGCTTCTGGCAGGAACACAAAGCCGATAATGCTATTGAATTATTGAAGCAGAAACTGGCCTTGAAAGCAAGGGTACTCCGCGACAACAAATGGCTTGAAGTATCCGCCAGTGAAATAGTTCCCGGAGATGTAATTCGCCTCCGGCTGGGGGATATTTTCCCTACTGATGTCAAACTCATAGGCGGAGATTACCTGCTGGTAGATGAATCCGCATTAACCGGAGAATCTCTCCCTGTAGAAAAACATGTGCCCGATGTTGCATACTCCGGCTCTGTTATCCGGCAGGGGGAAATGGATGCACTGGTAGTTGCAACCGGCATGAACACCTTCTTTGGCAAAACTGCAAGGTTGGTAGAAGAAGCCAAAACCCGGAGCCACTTCCAGAAGGCTGTCATCAAAATCGGGGATTACCTTATTGTTTTTGCCCTTGCGCTTGTAGCCTTTACTTTTCTTGTGGTTCTCTTCCGCCACGAAAGCATGCTTGAATTTTTCCAGTTTGCGCTTGTCCTGCTTGTAGCAGCAATCCCGGCAGCTTTGCCTGCAGTTCTATCGGTGAGCATGGCAGTAGGAGCAATTACCCTGGCCAAAGATGGAGCGATCGTCAGTAAACTTGCAGCTGTTGAGGAAATGGCCGGAATGGATATCCTGTGTTCGGATAAGACAGGGACTATTACCAAAAACGAGCTGGTTCTGACTGAAATAAACCCTTTTCAGGATTTTTCCGAAAACGATGTGCTTCTTTTTGCCAGTCTGGCTTCAAGGGGAGAGGACCGGGACCCGATTGACGATGCAATTCTCGCCAGAACAAAAACCTTGCAGGGTTTTTCCGGGTTTGCCGAAACTTACAGAGTACTTTCATTCAAGCCTTTTGACCCTGTTTCAAAACGGACAGAAGCCGCAATAGAGGACTCTTCCGGCAACAGGTTCCTGGTAACAAAAGGAGCAACTCAGGCAGTTTTGGCTCTCCTGGACAGTAAAGTTACTATGGACAGTAAGGATACATCCGGACCACGGGTTGACGAATACATTAACGATTTTGCTTCCAGAGGGTACAGGGCCCTGGGAGTTGGCAGAACAGATGCTCAGGGAAGCTGGCATTTTGCAGGACTCATTGCCCTCTACGACCCACCTCGTGAAGATTCCGCAGAAACCATCAGGACTGCACAATCAATGGGCGTGAATGTAAAAATGATTACCGGAGATCATATTGCTATTGCAAAGGAGATTTCCAGGCAGGTAAACTTAAAGTCGGACATCATGCTTGCAACGTCATTTCTGGACATGCCTGACAGGAAAGCAGAGGAAATAGTCGATAATGCAGATGGTTTTGCCCAGGTGTTCCCTGAGCATAAGTACCACATAGTGGAATTACTGCAGCACAGGGGTCACATCATAGGCATGACGGGAGACGGGGTCAATGATGCGCCAGCCCTGAAAAAGGCCGATGCAGGCATTGCTGTTGCCGGAGCTACGGACGCAGCCAAATCCGCTGCTGACATCGTGCTGACAAAGCCCGGGCTTTCCACCATAATCAATGCAATCAAAGAGAGCCGTAAGATCTTCCAGCGGATGAACAATTATGCTCTATACCGTATTACTGAAACAATTCGAGTATTGCTTTTCATAACACTTTCAATCCTTGTGTTTAAGTTCTACCCCGTAACTTCCCTGATGATAGTTTTGCTGGCACTTCTAAATGATGCTCCAATAATGACTATTGCTTATGATAACGTCAAATACTCCGATCTGCCGGAAAAGTGGGACATGCGGACTTTGATGAGTATGGCTACTATACTTGGAATTGTTGGAGTTATTAGTTCATTTGGAATCCTTTACATAGGCCTGCATACTTTTCAGCTGACTCCTGAAGTCCTCCAGTCTTTCATATATCTGAAGCTTTCTGTAGCAGGTCACTTTACAATTTTTGTGGCAAGGACAAAAGGCCATTTCTGGTCTGTAAAACCGGCAAAACCCTTATTCACAGCGATAGTAGTTACACAAATAATTGCCACGCTCATTACCGTGTATGGGTTCTTGCTTCCTGCAATGGGCTGGAAACTTGCCCTTTTTGTATGGGGATATGCGTTGACTGCCTTTATTATAACAGATTTTATCAAAGTCCGTGTCTACAGCTTGCTGAACCACACCGGGATAAAGTTTCATATATAAAATAGGCTGCAATTTCATTTGAGTCTTCCGGAGAATCTTTTGGAGGGAAACTTTTAAATTCATTGCCTTCTCAAAATAATGCAATAGTTAACAGGCAATTTATAACACGTACAGGAGCCTGATCAAATGTCATTGGTAAGTGTTAAAGACGCACCTGGAAAAGGTAGAGGCGTATTTGCACAGAGAAATCTTAAAAAAGATGAAGTAATAGAAACCTGCCCCGTTATCGTTCTTCCTCCTGAAGAAGTTGATACTCTTGAGCTTACCCAGCTTTTTAACTACTACTTCGCATGGGGAACCGATTCAAGAGCAGCAGCGATTGCTCTGGGCTATGGGTCTCTTTACAACCACTCTTATACCCCAAATGCAAAATACCAGAAAGACTTCGACAACGGCCTTTTGAAATACGTCTGTATAAAAGAGATCCGGAAAAATGAGGAAATCACCATAAACTATAACTGTGACCCTGAAGACAAAACCCCTGTCTGGTTTGATGTTTCAAGCCGGAACTGATTTTCCAATTTTTAGCTGAGGGGAGATAAATTTTATCCTCCTATGCCAATTTATTTTTCACTTTTTTACCAGAAAATATGTGGCTGATTTCGAGGCACCTTTCCTGCTTCCACGGGCAGGCTTTCAAAAAGAAAGGTTTAGATCCAGGCTTTTCTGGTGCTTTTTCCCCTCAAAATTGATCTGCCTTCTGCATGCTCAGTTCTTTTCGTCTCTGAAGTTCTTCAGATCCCTGACAAGATACGGACCGTTTTTTATGACTTTTATTGAAGGTTTCTTTTCTTCGGTTTGTGAAACCATTTGTCCCATCCCCTGGTATTACATTAGCCCTTTCGGCTTAATTATTTGCCCGTGGCTTCTGATTACGCAGACCGGCTTCCCGCGGTTTGCTGCCTTAAAGTACCGTCGCTGCCTTCACAGCCCCTGCCGGACTTGTATTCTATCTTTGTGTAATCTTATTGTATAGCCTTCAAAAGGCTGCCTGAATAGCCGCCTGAATAGCTCCCTCTTAATTCTCTTTTTACTGAAAGCTTTTAATAAAAGTTATTCAGATTAAAGCTTGAACCGATAATGATCAAACAGCCGAAAAACATATCAGATGTGATTTTATGATCACAATGAATTTCCTCATTCTTTTACTTGGCCTGGTCTTTCTGGTCAAGGGTTCAGACTATTTTGTAAAGGCAGCCTCGACGATTGCAAAAAAGCTTGGCGTTTCTGAATTTATCATAGGGCTGACTCTGGTAGCAGTAGGGACATCAATCCCGGAACTTGCTTCTTCCATGGTCGCGTCTATCCAGCATGCAAGCGGTATTGTAATAGGAAACGTTGTAGGCTCAAACATTGTTAACATAGGGCTAATTGTTGGGCTTGCTGCATTTCTTTCCCCGATGAAAACCGAAGTTGAGATGCTCAAAAGAGATGGGTATATCATGCTCTTTTCATCTGTGCTCTTCTTTGTTTTTGCCCTCAATGGAGAATTGTCAATAATCGAATCAGGTATCTTTGTACTGCTGTATATCGCTTATGTATTTTTCCTGTTTGAGGAAGGAGAAATATACGGAGGGAAACCCTATTTCAAAGAGTTTCTGAAGTATTTTGTCAAATTCAAGTATATAAACAGTGCAATGCAAAAGATCAATGGCGCAAACCGTAACAGAACCTCAGGCTCAGAAAATGGAAATGGCCGATTAGAGGGAGGCTTTGCAAAAGATATCTTTACCCTCGTGTTAAGCTGTGCAGCAATTGTAATCGGGGCAAAGTATTTTGTGGAAGAGTCTATCTTCTTTGCAGAACTCTTAGGGGTCCCGGACACTATCATAGGCACGACTCTGGTCGCTGTAGGGACTTCCCTCCCGGAACTTGTGGTAACCGTATCTGCAGCAAGGAAGGGTTATGGAAGCATAGCCCTTGGTAACATCATAGGTTCTAACATCACAAACGTATTCTTGATCCTCGGACTTTCCGGGCTTCTGTATCCCATAGCCGTTGCAGAAATAAGTCTCTTCTTTACGACTCCTGTCATGATAGTCATAAGCCTGATCCTTCTGGTGTTTATCAGCACGGGCTGGGAAATAAAAAGATGGGAAGGAGTAGCAATGATGGCATTTTATGCAGCTTTCCTTGTCATGCTCTTCTGGATTAGCTGAGTGAAAGGATGGGATGAAATCCAGGGTAAAACTGAAAAAGTTAAAAACAGTATAAGAAAACAGTAGTGAACTGCCCCTGGGTAAAACCTGGGGGTTTTACGCTTCGTTCTATAAAAACAGTATAGAAGGCAGGAACGACCCGAAAGCAGGAATAGTCCGAAAAAATCCTCATATACCTCAAAAACAGGAGAAAACAAAACGAAGGGAATTATAGGAAATGTAAATTAGAGTCCCAGAGTTCTCCTGGCAGTTTCCAGTTTTGCTTTTAGTTTCTGGTTATTAAAAGGCTTCTTGAGGTAATCATCGGCACCTGCCTTAAAACCAACCTCAATGTCCTCATTCAGGTCTCTGCCGGTTATAAGGATTATATACATGCTGCTTATCCGGGGATCTTTCCTTATTTTTTCGCAGACCTCTATACCCTTCATTTTTGGCATCTCCCAGTCGAGAATTACAACTCCCGGAGGGTCGCATCCTTTCAAAACCTCCCAGGCTTCGCATCCATTGCGCGTGGAAATGACTTCATAACCATATCTGGTCAACATATTTTTAAGCCACAAATTGGAAATCGGTTCATCTTCAGCAATCAGAACTTTCACAAGCTTGCCTCCCGTTGAAAGCCGGAAACTAAAAGCAAAACTGGAAACTGCCAGCCGAACTAACATGCCTGGCTTTCAAGATACCTGATAAGGACCGGTTCAAGTTCTTCAAGTCGGAATTTTATTTCTTCAAATTTGTTTGAGGCTAAATCCATTCGGTTTTTTCGCCCTATCTGCTCAAGGTAATAAGCAGCCCTGAAGACCCTGTTTGCCCCTATGCTTCCTGCTGCACTTTTTAAAATGTGTGCACTTTGACTGAGTTCTTCAGCCTCTCCTTTTCTTATAGCATTATTTATGGAATCCAGCAACTCCGGCGACGTCTCAAGGAAAATTTTAACCATTTCCATTAAGAGTGTCTCGTCACCCTCTGTCCTTTCAAGCACTTCTTTCAGGTCAAAAACCAGGTCTTCCGGAAAATCAAAACCTATACTTTCCGTGGTTGTTGTCCCTGTGTAAGGGGATATTTTCTCCATCCCAGTAGATTCCTTTGTCCTACCCGAATAAGAGGATTCGTATTTTGTATCTGAAGATACTCTTTCAGGAGTAATTTTTCCGGACCTGATGTCTTCCAGTACCATGAAGAGTTTTTCTTTTTTCAGGGGCTTTGAAATATAATAGTTCATACCTGCTTCAATACATTTTTCATTATCTTCTTTCAGAGCCCGGGCAGTAAAAGCTATTATCGGAATTTCATGCCATCTCACTCCGGAAGAAGGGTCCCTTATCCTTCGAGTAGCTTCCAGCCCATCCATGCCCGGCATCTGGACGTCCATCATCACAGCGTCAAAATCTCTTCTGGAGAGGGCATCAAGCGCATCTTTTCCGTTAGTAACAAGGGTAAGGTTATGCCCCTTTTTCTCAAGAAGACTCACAATTAATTTTTGATTTATCGGGTGATCCTCGGCAAGAAGGATATTCAGGCTTTTTCCGAATATTCCTTTTCCATAATTTTCGGTATCTTCCGGGCACGGTAATGGGTTTTCTTCCGGAGATCTTTTTTCCTGCTCCTGGCCTTCTTTGCCTGTCTGTTTTATTACCCTGACAGTGAAATAAAAAGTGCTGCCTTTCCTTACCTTGCTCTCCACCCATAACCTGCCGCCCATAAGCTCGACAAGTTGAGAAGATATTGCAAGCCCGAGGCCGGTCCCACCGTATTCCCTTGTGACAGAGGCGTCAGCTTGTGTGAAGGAATCGAATATTCTGGAAAGGTTTTCAGGAGGGATTCCAATTCCAGTATCTCTTACCTTGAAAAGGAGTATCATCTCTTCTTCTAAATCAGGGTTCGACAGCCCATCATATTCCCTATCCGATGGCATGTATGCCTCAACTGAAAGGACAACTTCTCCCTCTTTAGTGAACTTTATTGCATTGCCTAGAAGGTTAAACAGAACCTGTTTGAGGCGAATCGGGTCCCCTATGAAGGTGGACGGGAGGCTCTCTTCAATATGAAAAGCCAGTTTTAGTCCGCTTGAGTTTGCTTTTCCAAAAAGTAAGTTAATGATATGGGATATGAGGCTTTCAAGATCGAAACTGATCTTTTCAAGCTCGATTTTATTTTTTTCAATTTTTGAGAAATCAAGCACGTTGTCGATTATAGAAAGGAGAGATTCTGCCGAGAAGTGGGCAAGCTGGAGGTATTCCCTCTGCTCATCCTTAAGGCTGGTTTCCAGCAGCAGGTCAAGCATTCCAAGAACTGCGTTCATAGGAGTACGTATTTCATGGCTCATATTGGCAAGGAAATCCCCTTTTGCCCGGTTTGCAGTTTCTGCTGCTTCTTTTGCGTTAAGAAGCTGTTCTTCCAGGAGTTTTCTTTCCGAAATGTCCTGAGTTGTCCCGAACATCCTGATCGGGGTTCCCTTCTCATCAAGGCTGATTTCTCCCTGGTCATGGACGTAGCGAACCGAACCATCAGGCCTTACAATCCGGTACTCAGAATTGAATTGATATTTCTCCTTTACTGCAGTTTGAAATGCTTCACAAATGCTTTTCCGGTCTTCAGGATGAATCCGGGAAGTAGCCATTTCTAATGAAAGCTTTTGATCGGGTTCATAGCCCCATATAGCTTTAAGTCCCTCTGACCAGCAAACTTCCCCCGTCCGGATGTCAAGGGAGTAACTGCCCAGATGAGCCATTGCCTGGGCTCTGGCGAGATTTGATTCACTTCTCCTCAGGGCGTCTTCAGCAATTTTCTTTTTCGTGGCATCCATTGCCGTCCCGATCAAATGTAAAAGTTTACCCTCAGGGCTCCGCTGAGCTTTCCCTTTAACCAGAAAATGACGTATGGTCCCATCAGGATGGAGTAAATCATGTTCAAAATCATAGTTGTCGGTCTTTCCTTCCACAACTTCCCGAAATATATTCAGCACCCGAATATTATCTTCGGGAGGCAGAGCTCTATTAGAAAGTTCAAGTAAATTTTCATGAGTCTGGAGAAATTCTTCCTTCTATATGCCCGCCAGACGAAAGAGGGTTTCGTCCCATGTAATTCTATTGTTGAGATAGTCCCATTCCCAGGTCCCCATCCCTGCAGCTTCGAGTGCAATATCGAGCCGCTGTTTTGACAGCGAAAGCTCTTCAGTTCTTATTTTCAACTCATTCTCTGCCCGCTTGCGCTCAGTGATGTCAAAAAGCGAGCCTACAATCCCGATGACTTTTCCATCACCGTCCCTTAATATATTTAAAGATACGTGGGCATCGAACAGTGTCCCGTTTTTTCTTCTGGCAACCAGTTCACCATCCCATTCACCTCTTGCCCTGCATTCATCTCCTGCCTTCATCACTTCTGATGGAGAGTTCCAGAACTGAGAAGCAGGATGCCACAGAATTTCGTCAGCTTCGTATCCCCATATTTTGGGCACTACAGGATTCACATATTTCAGGTTCCCTGTAAAATCCGTAGTAATGAGGACAATATTTGAGGATTCGACTGCCCAGCTAAGCAGTTTAAGTTTTTCCTGCAAATGCACCTCTTCCTGAGCTGCAATAAATTCTTCTTCCCTTTCCTTTTCAGTGATATTCCTGATACCACTCATAGTTTAATGTCACCATGTTCTCAAAATAGCATAACCATTTTTAAAGTACAGGATTATACAAGTTATAGTAAGAAAAGATCTACGAAGTATAAATTGAATAGTTCGTATATATAAACTTGACTAAATAATATTATAGTTCCTCATTAGGAGTTATAATCAGACTCAAGATAGAATAGTATCATACTTGATATCTGAGATATAATACTTGATATCTGAGAGATAAGGGCGAATGTTCTTCGAAAATCCTGAAAAAAGAAAATTTGGACTGAATTGAAGAAATATCCCTATTCAGTCCACTAGCGTAAAATACATTCTCCTGTTGCTCTTCCCCTTGTTCTGAAGTTTTTCGATCTTTATTCCCTTAATCTCTCCTGTGTTTTTCAGGTGCGTCCCGCCGCAGGCTTCAATTGTCACGCCTTCGATTTCTACAAGGCGGACTTCGGTGATCTCTTCGGAGAAACCTTTGGCAAGCGTGGTAAGCCTTGAGAGTTTTTCTTCGGCTTCTTCGCGGCTGACCAGGTAGAAATTTACAGGATGGTTTCCGGCTATTACCTCATTTGCTATTTTTTCGTATTCGGCGAATTTGTCCCTGTCAAAAGCTTCAAGGCTGAAATCCACCCGGCTCTGGTCAAGCCCGAGCTGGTTCCCGGTAATCTGGGCTCCGGCTTCTTTTTCGATCACGTTGGCTATTACATGGGTTGCCGTATGCATCCGCATGTGCATGTAGCGCCGGTCCCAGTCAATGACTCCTTTTACCCTGTCCCCGGCTTTCAGGCCTGAAGCTGCGTTTTCACCTGCCGGGGCAATTTCATGGCTTATGTCCCCATTGAACTTGCCGACATAGACAACCTCAAACTCAGCTCCGTCGGACTCACGGACAAGCTTTCCGGCATCACTGGGCTGGCCTCCGCTCTCGGGATAGAAAGCCGTGCGGTCAAGAACAATATACTTATCATCCGTTACTTTTTCGACGGTTGCTTCAAATTCTCTCAGGTAACAGTTAAGGAAGTAAAGCACTTCTGTCATTTGTAATCCTCTCTTCTTAAAAATATATTATCAGGTAAATGGATATTCCTTTAAAAGAGTTTCCAAATATTGCGTTAAAGAATCTCTTAATTCATCGGTTAATGCCCCTCCAGCTCGAGAAATACTCCCCTTGACCACGGGAGCCTCATTTAAATCCACATTAAATATAAGCGCCCCCGCCAGCTTGTCTGGCGGCCTATAAAAAAGAAGACCGAACATAGAAGAAAAAGGACAAAAAGAGACCGAAAAAATAATATTATTCAGATAAAAATTGATTTATCTTTCTTTGGCATCTTTAAAGGTTTTTAGGTTGCTTTTCTTGCTGTTTTTTTGTTGATCTCTTATCGGACTTCCCGGTCATTTCTACCTGTGAGTTTCTTATAGGTGTCATCAATTGTTTTTACTTTTTGGCTTATATTTTTGCCCTATTTTTTTCTCTTATTTTTCCATCATCGCTCACTGTTTTTTAATCCATAGTGTGCCTGCGAGCAAAAGGACGAGACATGTTACAAAACCAGGGGATGGAATATTCCTGTTATCTTCGTTGCCCTCTTCTTCGTTGCCTTCTTCTGTGGAGTTGTCTGCATTTTCACGCGTGATCCAGATTTCCGGAGCTCCGTCCGGGCCTGTTTCAGGCGAGTTATTCTGCATGCCGGCATGAGAAGGAAACTGTAAAGACCCACTCTGCTTCTGGCCAACGACTGCAAAAGATGCAAAACCCGGAGTTTCGGATTCAAAATAGAAGAATGACTCATCTTCTCCGGTAATCCCGGAAGAAAGTTCTGTCCAGTTTGTGGCAGAGTACCTGTAGAGAGAAACTGAAGCTGGGACAATTCCATTTTCGGAAAGCCAATCTTTTTCTACCCTGAAGCTGACTGTTGGATTCTCAATATTTTCCGGAGATGCAAATCCACTGTTGCCAGCCCAGATATTGAAGTGTCTGTAAACCTCGCCTTCCGGCAGGCCTGAAACCAGAACTGACAGGTTTTTTAGCATTTCCACGGTGACTGTAACTTTTCCGGCGTTTTTCCTGGCATCAAATTCCACGGCTGTCACAGGTGTTGCGTTTCTGGAAAAACCGAACCGAATATGGCTTCCACTGGCAACGATATTCTGCGCCAGTTCCTTGCTTTCGACATTACTTGAGGGCTCAGGGGAACCGCCTGCACTACCTGCACCGCTTCCTCCGCTCCCTCCGCTTCCACCGCTTCCACCGTCTACTGCACTCTTTTCGTTACCTCCTCCTGAAATGCTGCCCCTGGTCACATTATCTTCATTTGTGTTCTCCTGCGTGCCTGTCCCTTCTTCTACAGGAGAGGTTGTCAGGTTCCAGCTGTGCTGCAGGGTTGAAGAGCCGTTTGCCGCAATAACTGTCAGATTGTATTCAGCCGGGAGAGGGGTAGAAATGTTGCTCTCTGTTACGCTGCCTGTAAGTTCGCCAGTATTTATGGAAAGAACGGCAGAAGAAACAAATTCGTTTGTCTGCAGCAGGACTCCGTTTAGCAACCAGCTGAAAGTGCAGTTTCTCGTAGACCTAATTGCGAATTCCAGGGTTTCCTCCTCAATTGAAACAGTATCCTGGGCAGGAGCTGTACTCCCTACCTCAAAACCCGTGGAATATGCTGCCAATCTGGCAATAAGGGGAGAAGAATCACTGCCATAAGGGATGTCACCTATCCCGCTACCGTCTGCGTCCGGCCCCTCATAATCAGAGTAAAAGTTTCCAAATCGACTTTCATAAACCCCGCCATTATAAAGATAGCGTACCTCTTCAACCGTGTTCCAGGTGTTTGAAAGCCCTGTTTTTCCTGCAGAACTTTCATTGATATTGATACTGTTATCAAACTCGTTTTCAAGGATCAAGTTCAGGAAAGAGTCTGTTAACCTGAGCCCTTCCGCATTATCTGAGATGTTATTTCCTGTAAGAGTGTTGTTAAAGGACTCTTCCAGCAGGACTCCCGGACTGCAACCTGACACCTTATTATTCGCAAGCATACAGGCTGTTGCACTTTCCAGGTATACGCCAGCCCAGCCAGAGCCGTTTATCCCAAACCCGCTTATCTTTGCAGAATTTGCAGTCACATGAAAGGCAGGCTTCGCTGAGTTTTCAGCTTCGAGAATAGTATCCTCGGGCTTTCCGGAAGCAGAACTTATATTGAGAGCCCAGGGCACATCCACGTTTTCCCTGTACTTTCCCGGATAAACAAGAATGGAATCTCCAGGCTTGCTACTGTTTATGGCATCCGAAATTGAGGGAAAATCCCCGCTACCGTCTGTTTTCACAGTAAAAGTGGAAGGATCGGCTGATGCCTGTTCATGCATCCTGAGGGCGTCTACAAGCCCGTGTCCGAAAACAGGATCATATCCGGGCTCACCGAGGTCGGTTGATGAGGTGTAAAGCAGCCGCCTTATATCCATAGCTGACTTTTCCGGAGACGCGCTCCAGACCAGCCCTGCAATGGCTGCAACGTGAGGAGAAGAGGCGCTTGTGCCATAAAACTGCTCTGAAATCCCGCCTGCACCTGTGACACTTACGCCATCAATCCCTGAGAGGTCTGTTTTAGGGCGAATTTCCGGAGAAGGATAGGAGAGTGTAACAGGGCCAACGGAAGAGAAGGACTCTATATAATAATCACCGGATTCCCCTGTACCAACTGCCCCTACAGTTATTACTTCAGGCAGTGCCGGGTGCCCGAAAATAGAATCTTCGGCAACGATGTTTGCAGACCTGAGCATTACCCCAGGCCAGTAGTAAATGTAGAGCTCGAGTTCTCTGGCTTCCCCGGAAGTTTTTCGGACCTCGATAGAAGCGTTAAGGGTGTTTTTTCCACTATTGGTATACATTATATATTCAAGGGGCAGATTGTCCCCGTCCTGATAAACTTCACTGGACGCTATGGTCTCTAAAGTATTCCTGTCTTTAAGGAAAAGGTCATAGTTATTTCCCGAATGTTTCCACCTGTCATCCCACTGGAGAAAAACCCATACCTCTCCTGAGGACTGGATTTCGAGCTGCAGGTTCTCTACCTTTCCCTGCCCACTGCTGAAATCATGCCAGCCACTCCCGTTGTCATAGAAAGACCCCTGGTAATGGCTGTCTCCGGAATTTCCTGCAGAGCTTACGTAAAGGAGATCATGCTCTTTTACAACCTCTTTTACATGGTCTGCCACTATCCCATCTTCAAAGAAAGGTTCGGAAAGCCAGCCTATATCGTCACAGATTACAATACATCCTTCGTTAACAAGGGCATCGACCGCTCCATTGAATTCGAGCCTGCTGTTTCCGCAGTCGTGGAAATACAGTTCTGCCCCGGGCGCGATATCATGGACAATTTCAAGCATATTCGTGCCTTCATTTCCTCCGATCTTATTGCTCAGAACATGCACATCAGAAGAAAGATCGTCCGTAGCCTGCGCATCCTTAAGGCTGTCCACGCCGTCAGATATGATTCCGATTTTTATTCCTGTCCCATTTACGCCGTAGAGTTCCCTGAGGCTGGAAGAGTTAAGAATTGAGTCCCCTTCCGAAACCGTGCTCCCCTGCCTGATAAAAGGGGGCAGGACAGTTTGAATATTCCTTACCTCAGAAAGAGCAGCCAGCTTCTCAAGAGATTCAAGCGGGACCCATGCTACTGCAATATGATTTTCTTCATCCCTATCCGTAACCTCGCAGTACCCGTCAAGTATGCTGCTGTTTGCAAAAAACTCCAGAGAAACGTAAACATAAACTTTTTCATCCGGATAAGAAGAAGATTCGCTGGCATTTTCCCCCGAACCTGCAGGATTCTCAGTATTCTCAGTATTCTCAGTATTCTCAGCATTCTCCGGGTTTTCTCCTGAAAGAACCACCCTTCTCGAAACAGGATCTGCCTGACTCAACTGTCCCAGCTTAACCATACGAGCTCTCAGAGTCTCAGAAGATTCTTCTCCGGACAGATAGCGCTCATCACTCAACTGCAGCAGGTCACTTGAGAGCTTCTTCTGTGCAGGGTTTAAAGTATCTCTGGAAGAAATAGCCTGCCATCCCTTGTCTGCGGAAATACTGCTGTTTTCACTGTTGTTTTCAGCCAGGGTGAATTCAACTGCAGAAGCCCTCTGCATGTCTGAAAAACAGGAAATCAGAGCTCCTGACAGAAAAACAGAAACCAGAAAGACACTAAAAAATAAACGCAACAACACTTTGCTCATAATAACCAGCGCATCAATTATTAAATACCCGAAAAGCTCCCAATAGTTATACAAAAAACACAGGTAACTGGCAACTCTCTGAAAAAGCACGCAGTCCCCACGAAATAGTGCTCCCAGAATAAAATTAACGAGCTGATAAGTTATAAATTCATAAGATAAACTGATAAGATAAACTGTTAAGGTAAACTGTTAAGTCGTCCACTATTATCTGGTTGCTCGCCCGAGTTTCGCTTCCCGAGTTTCGCTTCGGCACCCGAATTGCGCCTCGGGAGTACGCGGCCCTTTTCGCTGCGCTCAAGAGGGCTAATTTATGGGTTATAGCAGTGAGCTTCGCAAATGCGGACTAAATTAGATCTTTCTGACCCGTACAAACTTATTCGCCATACCATGTCGTTTTTGTCACGCTCGACGCAGGAGAGCGGCCTTTCAGACAAAAGAAGATGAAAAAATATAAGCCCGAAAGTGAAAACTACTGAGAACACTGTAAGAAACTAACAGATATAAATGACCGGGAAGTCCGATAAGGGATCAACAAAAAAAGCAGCAAAACAACCTGAAAACCTGTAAAGATGCCCGAGAAAGAGAAAACAAATTCTATCTGAAAAATATTATTTTTCCAGTCTCTTTTTATCTTTTTTCTTTCGTCTTCTGTCTTTTTTTGCAGAGCCGCCAGACAAGCTGGCGGAGGCTCTTATATTTACCTGTGGATTAAATAACGTTTTTCAGGGTAGGAGGAAGTATTTTTCGGGCAAGGGAGACATTTCTTTTGAGTAATTGGTTTTTCTTAATACCAGCATGAATTCGACTGTTATTTCTTCTTACCCCGGGAGGCGGGCTTTAGTCCCAAAAGGCGCAGAAGAGAAAAATGAAAGTTTCATCTCCGGATGCCTGAATAATGCTAACCGACCAATAAAGAACCGCCAGTCCTTTTGAGAAAGAAGAAAAGAAATTAAAAGAAGAAAAGAAATTGAAAGAAGAAAAAGAATTGGAAAAAAAAGAAATGAAAGAATTCACTCTTCCATCTTCACTTTTCGTTCTTCTTTTCCTCGAAGGCTTCCTTTACAATCTTAACGGCACAGAGTTCGCCGCACATGGAACAGGCGTCGCTTTCCGTCTTTCGGGCGTCCCGGATTTTGCGGGCGCGGTCGCCGTCTATTGCAAGTTCGAACTGCTTTTCCCAGTCAAGGTCCCTGCGGGCATAGGCCATGGCTGTGTCCTGCTCCCAGGCGCGTTCCCTTGGGCCTTCTTTCAGGAGGTCGATAGTGTGGGCTGCAATCTTTGTTACGAGCAGGCCCTCTTTAATATCTTCGAGGGAGGGGAGGGCGAGGTGTTCGGAGGGAGTTACCATGCAGAGGAAGTCCGTGCCGTACATCCCGGCAACTGCGCCCCCGATTGCCCCGGTGATGTGATCAAAGCCAGGAGCGATATCGGTAACGAGGGGGCCGAGGAGGTAGAGGGGGGCTCCGTCGCAGAGCTCTTTCATACCCCTTACGCTGAGTTCAATCTCGTTTAAGGGGACGTGGCCCGGGCCTTCCACAAAGGTCTGGACATCGACTGCGCGGGCCCGCTTTACGAGCTCTCCGAGGGTGATGAACTCCATAAACTTGGGACGGTCGGAAGCATCAGCAATACAGCCCGGGCGCATGCCGTCTCCAAGGCTCAGGGTCATGTCATATTCTTTTGCGATTTCAAGGAGATAATCAAATTCGGCAAAGAAGGGGTTGTCTTCCCCGTTGTGCAGCATCCAGGCAAGGGTAAAAGAACCTCCGCGGCTGACCACGTTCATGATCCGGTCGCTCTGGCGCAGACGTTCGAGAGAATTTAAGTTGACTCCGGCATGCACGGTTACAAAGTCCACGCCCTGTTCTGCATGCTTTCTGACAGCGTTGAACATGTCGTCAGAGGTCATTTCCACGACAACTTTCTGGGAAGCTGCAGCCTGGTAGATCGGGACGGTCCCTACGGGGATGTTTACGGCTTTAAGGATACGGGTACGGATCTCATTCAGGTCCCCGCCTGTGGAGAGATCCATTACTGCATGAGCCCCGAAGGCTTCTGCAGCTATTGCTTTTTCGATTTCGGCATCGATGTCGATGCAGTCCCTTGATGTGCCTATGTTGGCATTGATTTTTGTGCTCATATATTTGCCAATCCCGACAGGGAGGGTTTCTCGCCTGTTATTTTTGGGGATGGCTATCAGCCCTTTTGCCACGCAGGAGCGGACAGTTTCGGGGTCGATTCCTTCGGCTTTTGCCACGGCTTCTATTGAGGGGGTGACGATTCCCTTTTTAGCGTCTTCCATCAGCGTCATTGTTACTCCGTATGATGAGGGGGAATGGGGGTAAGTATAAGAATATATCAGTTGTACAAAACGACCCAGCTATAATAATTAACTACACCGATTAATCTCTGTGACTATAACGATTAATCTCTATGGCCCGGGGTTGCAAAGTAGAACAAACGGTATACTGATATATAACTTTTCATTCTGCGGAAAGCCACCAATAATCTATAAATGGCGAAATATATAAATCATGTGCGGGTACATTACATGGATATCTAATCACGGATATCTAATGTACATATTGTGTTTTGATCTGTACATTACATTTGCACATTACATATGTGATGTGTATATTACGTGCACATTGCTTGTATATTACATGTTTGCCGCAAAAAGCAAAGAAAACTGCCTGCAGGAATTGTATTATAAAGAGTTGAGGTTTTACAGAAGTACTTATAAGCAAACTCTGTAAGAAAGAAACCCGAAGATCTTTCCACATTTCATCTTTTATCCGTATCACAGGAGTTCAGGTTTTTCATCATGACAGTTGTCGCATTTGCAGAAAAGAATAAGGCAGCGGCCCAGATTGCCAGTATTCTGGGCGAGGGGGAAGTAGATAAAATCTCAGTGGAAGGGCTGCCTGCTTACGAGTTCAAGTGGAAAGGGGAAGAATGGTTCGTGATGGGTTTATCCGGGCATATCATGAACTATGATTTTCCTGAAAAATATAACAAATGGAATGAGGTTGACCCCGGTGTACTCCTTGGAGTTTACCCTGAAAAGTTCGTGACCAGGGCAGAGTATGCAGCTGCAGTGAAAAACCTGGCAAAAAGGGCAGACAAAATTATCCTTGCATGCGACTACGACAGGGAAGGGGAAAACATAGGATTTGAGGCCAAGACCCTTTCAGAGGAGGTTACAAACGTGCCAATCTCAAGGGCACGTTTTTCGGCCCTTTCCCCAAAAGAAGTCAAGAAAGCTTTTGAAAACCCTGTAGACCCTGACTACAACATGGCAATGGCTGCGGAAGCCCGCCAGATCCTTGACCTGAAGATGGGGGCAGCTTTTACACGTTTTGTCACGCTTTCGGTCAGGGAAAAAGCAAGGACAAAAGACATCCTTTCAATAGGGCCGTGCCAGACACCCACCTGCGGTTTTGTTTATGAAAGGGAAAAGATCATCCGAGCTTTTGAGACAAAGGACTTCTGGAAGATTACTGCAATTTTCGCTGCAAAAGGAGGGGAATTTGAGGGTACCCACAGGGCAGGAAACATCCACGACAAAGAAAAGGCAGTTGAGATCTTCAAAAGGTTAAAGGGGGCAAAAGAAGGCCTTGTAGTAAAGAAGACGGTAAAGGAAGCAAAGACCAGCCCTCCAAACCCGCTTAACACCACAGAGTATCTGAAACGGGCTTCAAAGTTCCTGGGAATCAGCCCGGAAGCTGCCCTTGAAGTTGCAGAACAGCTCTACCTTGCAGGGTTTACGAGCTATCCGAGGACAGAGACCAATAAATACGCAGATGATTTTGATTTTAAGTCTCTGGTCTTTGATTTTGCAAGGCAGAACGAGTATAAGCCCTTTGCCGAGTCAATCCTCACAGCCCCGATAGTGCCGAAAAACGGGGAAAAGGACGCACATGACCACCCCCCTATCCACCCCATCCGGGCGGCTGCAAGGAGAGAAATAAGTGCTGCAGTAAACATCCCGCAGGCGGTAGAGGTCTATGACCTTATTGCAAGGCATTTCCTGGCAAACCTGATGCCTGCAGCTGTTTTTGAAAAGACTCACCTTCACCTGCAGGTTCAGGAAGAACCTTTCGACTCCTCAGGGACAGTGCTTAAAGATGCAGGCTGGCTCGAAGTTTATCCTTTTGAAAATAAAAAAGATAAGCTTCTCCCGTTTGTAGAGGAAAAAGAGAAAGTAGACATAAAAAAGCTGAGCAACACAAAGTCCAAAACCAGCCCCCCGAAGAAGTTGACCGAAGCCGAACTCCTTACCCTTATGGACAAGCACGGGATAGGAACAAAAGCAACAGCTCCGTCCCATATAGAAACAAACAAGAAGCGAGGGTATTTCGAGACTAAAGGAAAGACGGTCTCGATCCTTGATACAGGCTTTACCCTGATGGAAGGGCTCTCCCTGACTGTGCCGATCCTCGTCAGGCCAGACATCCGCTCAAAGATCGAAGCCCTGATCCAGGAAGTAGAAGACGGAAAAAAAGAGTTCGAAGCTGCTCTCGATGAAGGCACAACCCTGATAAAAGAGATGTATGCCCAGCTTGAAGCAAACAAAAAGGAGCTGACTTCAAGCATTGCAGGCACGATCAAGGACGAAGCCGCCCTTGAAGACAAGAAAAATTACATCGGGACCTGTAAGGCTTGCGGGCACGTGCTCAAGATTGTGCAGACGGACACGGGGCGTTTTGTAGGCTGCACAGGTTATCCTGACTGCAGAAACTCGTTCCCTCTGCCGAAAACGGGAGCATTCACAGTACTCAGGAGCAAAGAGTGCAAAAAGGAAGGAGCAGCCGTCCTGAAGGTAGGCAACAAATACAACTGGGCTGTTGGCATAGGGCCCTGCTTTAAATGCGAGCTTGAAAAGGAATGCTATCCCCCTGAGACCGTAGGGCCCTGCCCTCAATGTGACGGGAGCATGTTCCTGATCTCCTTTAAAGACAGCCGTTTCCTGGGCTGTACGAAGCGCTGCGGGTACACGCATTCGGCCCCGAAGACCGGAAAACTTACCCTGCTTGATAAAACCTGTCAGACCTGCGGCTGGAAACTGTTCAGGTTAAAAGAAGAAGGTGAAAGCCCGGAAGAAGATTTCTGCGTAAACCGGCGCTGCACGGAAGGCATAAAATACTGGAAAAAAACAGGCCCCAGAAATGAGTCCAGGGGTCAGGCAAAGGCTTCCGGGGATTCGGCATCAAGGCAGGAAGCAGGAAGTACTGCAAGAAGTACAGCAAGAACTACGGAAAGGCCGGCACCCGGTAGAGTTTCAAAACTACCTCCTGCTGCAGGCCGCAAGAAA
The DNA here is from genome assembly GCF_000979385.1 of Methanosarcina sp. 2.H.A.1B.4. NCBI lineage: Archaea > Methanobacteriati > Methanobacteriota > Methanomicrobia > Methanosarcinales > Methanosarcinaceae > Methanosarcina > Methanosarcina sp. 2.H.A.1B.4. The sequence goes on along the minus strand of NZ_JJOV01000052.1, from coordinate 14,540 downwards.
GATGACAGGTGAAGGCCCGGTAAAGAAGAGACAAAAACTACGGAACCATGGAAGGCCTGGAGAACACGAAATAAAGAAAAAAATGGCACACCCGTTCCATGTCTTCTTCTTTTGTGCTGTATAAAGAAGTTAAATAACTTAAATATTCAAATACGCCCTGACAACAAGCCAGATAATAAACCATCCAATAGCTGATAGTAAATTATTCCTGAATTCTGTTTCCATGTATTTACAAATGTCATCACAATATTTAATTTTTTTTCTCTGTTTGAAAAATATTCAGCCATCTGTTAGTCTGAAAATAAAATGTTTAGTATTACTCAAAAGATATGTTATCATAACCTAAAGGCTGTTTTGCTTTGCAGGTTAATTTTGTATATGGAGACTTTTTTTAAAAAAATCAATGTTTATGAATATTTATGAAAATTAAACTATGAAAAATAATTTATTTGCTATTTTGGAGATATATTGTCGTGAGATTTAGGGCATATGTTAACCAGCTTTAAATCATATACATATTTTCATAATGTAGGAAAAACGCCATCATTAATAAGTCTCAAAATCTAATGTCGACCTGCAGAATGGAGGTAAAAAGGCTCAAGTTTAAGGGAAGTAAAAATTGCTGCTTTTGATCGTACCTTTTGAACCTGGTGAAACACCTGAATTAATTTATTTAAAAAATATACATTTTATATAATATATATTTTTAAAGAAGATAAGTATTCCGAGATTTCTTACCCAAATGTAAGATCATGTATGGTTTTGAGACAGCCTGTTAGACGGGTTTTTGCCCTAACAGGTCATTAAAATACACAAATAACTCCTCAGGTACAGAATTCTAACGCTTAAATATATAAATTTGTACTGCAAATCATCCTGATGGTGAAATATTATGGTAAAGTTAAATGAAGATATGAAAACTGCCTTTTCAAAAGTAAAGATCTTTCCTGTTGCCACAGCTTCAAAAGAGGGAGTTCCTAACGTAGTTCCTATAGGTTTCTGTCAGCTTGTAGATGATGAGACCATCTGGATTGCAGACAACTTCATGGTTAAATCCCTGGCAAACCTGGAAGAAAACCCAAATGTCGCAATCTATGTATGGGGACCGGAAACAGGCGGCTGCTTCCAGATAAAAGGAGAAGCTGCAATTATCAGTTCAGGCGAAAAATTCGATAAGATGAAAGCAATCGTGAATGCTGCAAAGCCAGGTCTTCCTGCAAAAACCCTCATAGAAGTCAGGATCAGCGACGTCTTCCAGTGTGCCCCCGGTCCTGCAGCTGGAAAGAAACTTCTGTGAAAGGAAAATATACCTGAAATAAAATGGTTTGATCAAAATACTCTTCATATAGGCACCCGGTCAAATAAGTACATTAGTCAACTACCCGCTAAATCTAAAGATTTAAGGGTTTCCTGCTGAGGTATTATGAGAAGTACTGGTGCAATATCTGAAGAATGTGAATAATCGGGGGCGAGGAAATGGTTGAAAATAAGGGGAATCCCCCTGTTTTTTGTGAAAAACTCTGTATTGTCTGCAAAGGAGCAAGATCAGGTAACAGTGTCTGCAAATCTATCCAGAACCTCGAACTGAAGATATTCGGGAAAAACGGCTGTATCTGGGGAGCTGCAAGGACGAAATATTACGGAGTTACTCCTGACAAAAAACTTCCTGAAAATTCAAAAAAGAAGTAAATGCAGAAGATCTGACCAGAAAAGATCAGGCAAAGGAATAATGGAAGAATGAGTTGAGGAAAGGCTGTAAATTACTTATTATTTCTTCATTGGTCATCGTTTAAGGATTTATTTCCTTCCCCTCGCACTCTTTTTTTGGATCAAATCCTTTCATTACTTATTCAAACAACTTTCATTTTTTATTCAAATCACTTCATTTTTTATTCAAATCAATTCATTTTTTATTTAAATCAATTCATTTCTTGTCCAAACCCATTCAGCTCTTATTCAAACCACTTCTGGTATTATCCAAACCCATTCATCTCTAAACTTTTCTCTGTTTACATGCAGATCCAATGCTTGACTTTCATATCCGCTCATTTTTCATATTAACACTCATTATAGTTTCAAAAGTTCTTTGAATTCCGCAGCTATGAAGAATTACTGTCAACAAATCTTATGCATTATCTGCAAATATTTGTACTCCAACATAACCTTCAGAATGTGCTCCAACGTAACCTCCGGAATGTACTCCAACGTAACCTCCGGAATTTTCACCTTGTGTTTTTTTCACCTTGTGCTTATTGCTTTTACAGGGTCCAGCTTCGCCGCCTGTCGCGCAGGATAAATTCCGGTAATCAGGTTCAGCAGGAAAACAGCGGCAATAATTAACACGATGTCCTGAGCGCGGACAACAATCGGAATAAAGGTAATACCCCCGTAGACATCTGAAGAAGCTGCCGGGATTTCATATCCGCCTATTGCAAGGGCTATAAGGACTCCTGCAAAAGTACCGACAAGGGCGCCCAGCAGGCCAAGAATCCCGCTCTGGAGAATGAAGATCTTCTGGATGCTTGAGACCGGGGCACCCATAGCGCGGAGCATGCCTATCTGGCCCGTTGCACCGATAACCGAAAGGTTCAGGGTACTGACCACGCCAAAAGAGGCTATGACAATAATAAGACCGTATATAACATTGTTTGAAGTGCTTTCGATAGCAATGGTACGGAGGATTGCAGGATTGGTCTCGGTCCAGCCTTTTGCCTTATAACCGGTTTTCCCGATCTCGGCTGCGATTTCCCGATCCGTATTAAAATCCCTGAGCCGGACTGAAATGCCATTAACCACATCCGGGACATCATAGAATTGCTGGGCAGTATCCAGGGAAGTATAGGTCAGAGACTCGTCCAGAGGGGAGCCAGTATGAAAAATCCCCACAATTCTAAGAGAAAGAGGATTTGCATTCGGAAAAGATACATCTACGGAATCGCCCAGATTAACTTCAAGTTTATCTGCCAGCCTTGAGCCGATAACCACTGTATTTCTTGAGAACTCGAGTTCCCGGAAACTGCCTTCAACAATATCTTCTTCAATCGAGCTGATTTCATTTTCCTTTAAAGGGACCACCCCTTTAAGCTCAGCATTGAGGGAATTGTCCTTGAACCGGAAAGAAGCCTGCCCCGTAAGGAAAGGAGAAACTGCAGTAACTCCTTCGATTGAACTGATCTCCTCCATGAGATTCCTGTAGAGATAGATGTGATCTTCACCTTCCTGCGGAGAGACCGAGACTTGAGGGAGTTTGTTTACGGTAGTGTCGTAAAGCTCCCCTGTAAAACCAACCATGAGAGCCTGGGAAACCGTGAGTACCATCACAGCAAGAGCTATTGCGCCTACCGAAAGGAGAGTCTGGAATTTTCTTGCCCGGATCTGCCTTAGGGCAATAAAGAGTTCATAGCGCATGGGATTCACGGCTTTTTTGGCTTTTTTAGCTGTTTTGAGCTTTTTTTGCTGTTTTGAGCTTTATTCGGATGTTGTTCAGGATTTTTTCCTGATTGGTACATCTGTGGTACATCTGTGGTACATCTGTGGTACATCTGTGCTTTTACACAAACGGGTTTTAATGCAGCTTTTTGAAAAGGGCGAAAATCATGGCAAGCCCTGCAACTCCGGCAGCAACCGAAAAGCCAGGGATGCCGTTTCCACCGTTTTCTCCCGGGGTTTCGTTCCCTGTGCCGGGGCTTACCTCACTTGCATTTGAGGGGGAAAGATCGGACTCAATAATGGTTTCCCTGCGTTCGATAACATCTCCATTGTTGCCGAAAAGTTCGATCTCAAGCCTGTAGACCCCTTCCGTGAGCCTTTCTTTCCAGGCAACCTCAACGGTCTCATCATCATCATTCAGCAGTACGGGGACTCTTTCCCGGACGGATTCAACAAACACGGAACTGCCAGATCCTGAGGTTCCCTGCAGTTCATATACGGAAAAAACCAGGCTTCCTTCAAAAGGCACCTGGGAACGCCCTAAAACAGTTGCACTTGCTCCGGTCTCATCTTGATAGATATCAGTAATCTCTGCATCGTCTCTGGCAGTGAAATTCTCTGCTGATGCAATAAAACCTCTACTGGGGGAATAGACCCGGACCTTCACCCTTCCCGTATATTCTTTATTGTTTTCGAGGAGTGTACCCCAGGATGCGGAAAAAGCTTCCGGGAAATTTGTCAGGGATGCCTTTTCAGTTTTTGTACTGTAAATGACATCGTGCCCATCTATAAGCATGTATTCGAGATCAAAAAGTGAAGCCTGGTTGGGGGAGAGCGCAACAGTGATCCCTTCGGAGTTGGGGACAAGGTCATCGACCTGAAGTCTGGAAGCGGAGTTGCTGCCGTAAACAAAACTAGATTCCGATTCTGAAAGCACCTTCCCCTGTTCCAGAAGCTTTGCCTTCAGGGTGTAAGCCCCGCGTTCGGCATTCCTGATCTCCCAGAAGCCGACTTTCATGACCATCGTATTCGCAGGAAAACTGCCAGTTGAAAATGCCTGTTCAGCAATGACCTCTTCATTCCCCCTTTCCGGCCTGAGCAGAGAGACCTCAAGGGTCAGGTTCTCCTCCGGCTGGCTTGAGTAGAGAGTTACATCAAAGGACTCGAGGTCGCTGTAGAGTTCGGCTATGCGGGCTGAACCTGTTCCATCGACCTGAGAGGCATCTGCTGCAGAGGCCGGGAGGACCGAAATAAGAAATAAAACAAGAAAGAAAAGCACGGCTTTCATGGTCTCTTTTCCCCGATTCAATAACAAAAAGATTGTTCTGATCTTATTTAAAAGAAATGCAGCCGGATAAACATATGGATTAACATATTATTCTCTCCAGCCCGCAAGTAGAAACAGAGAAAAACAGAAGCCTGAAATAACAGAGAAAAAATAAGAAGCCTGAAATAACAGAGAAAAAATAAGAAGCCTGAAATAACAGAGAAAAAAACCAGGAGCCAGAAATTTAGGGATAATCAACCGGTTAATAGGGGTCACAAAATAAAGATTAAAGGAAAGATGGTTGAGCAGATAAAAAATTTGAGAAATAAATAATTTTTTGAACTAAATAAACAAAACCTGCAGCGAATCCGAAAGTATTTATTCTTTAGTTGAAGTATAAGATGACAATTATTTAATTTAAGCAAGTTTACTTGATTTATCGCTTTGGGAACAAAAATCTCACTGTCGGTTTTAATGATATTTTTAGTTCCACCTGAATTATATAAAAAACACGTGTTCGACCAGAAGGTATGGTAAAAATGGAGAAGAAAAGCCTCTTAATCCTGGGAACCGCATCTCATGTTGGTAAAAGTTCAGTTGTGACTGCCATATGCAGGATCCTGTCCAGAAGCTACAGGGTTGCCCCCTTCAAGGCCCAGAACATGAGCCTGAATTCCTGGATCACAAAAGACGGAAAGGAAATCGGGATTGCACAGGCAATCCAGGCAAAAGCCGCAGGTGTAGAACCCACTGCGGACATGAACCCTGTCCTCCTGAAGCCAAAAGGGGACCGTGTTTCCCAGGTAATCCTGCTGGGCGAACCCTATGCTGACAAGAGTGCAGGCGAGTATTACGATTCCATTGAGGAGATGCATGCAGTCCTTAAAGGGGCTCTCGAAAGGCTCTGGAAAGAACACGACATCATTGTTATGGAAGGAGCCGGAGGGGCTGCAGAGATCAACCTCTATGAAAGGGATATCGTAAATATAGGTACTGCCAGGCTCACTCAGGCTCCCATAATCCTTGTGGGAGATATTGAAAGGGGAGGCGTGTTTGCAAGCCTTTACGGCACGGTTGCCCTTCTGCCCGAAGATGTAAAGAAGAACGTCAAAGGGTTAATAATCAATAAGTTCAGGGGAGACCCTGAAATCCTGAGGCCCGGACTTAAGCAGCTTGAGGAAAAAACCGGAATCCCGGTGCTCGGAGTCCTTCCCCATTTCAAGCTCCGCATCCCCTCAGAAGATTCGGTCTCACTCGGGGATAAAGAAGGTTCAAAGACAGAAAATGAAATTGAAATCGCAGTTATCCGCCTGCCCAGGATCTCTAATTTTACGGACTTCGAACCCCTTGAGGGACTTGTAAAAGTCCGTTACGTAGACATTGACGAAGAACTCGGGAACCCTGATGCGATCATGATCCCCGGCACGAAGAACACGGTCAATGACCTTCTCGACCTGAGGGCAAGCGGCATGGACAAAAAAATCCAGGCCTTCAAAGGAAAAATCCCAATCTTCGGGATCTGCGGCGGTTACCAGATGCTTGGCAGGACCATCTTTGACTCAGGAGTGGAAAACGGAGTCGAAGCCGAGTTTGAAGGCCTCAGCCTCCTGGATATAGGGACCAGATTCGGAGCCTATGAAAAGAGGACAGTCCAGGTAACAAAGAAAGTTAACGGCCACGGTCCCATCCTGAACCTCATAGATGGTGAAGATATTAAAGGTTACGAGATCCATATGGGAGTTACGGATTCAGCCCGCACCGTTTTCGGAGACGATGGAGCCATTGATGAAGATGGCCTGGTTATCGGCACATATCTTCACGGCCTCTTTGATAACGGGAATATAAGAAATGCCCTTGTTCAATATCTCTGCGAGAAAAAGGGGCTTGAGTACACGCCTGAAGAGGTCGTAAGCGAAAAAGACGCCTATGACGAACTCGCAAGTGTATTTGAGCAAAACATTGACATGGAAAAGTTCTACGAGATTTCAGGGGTCTGAAAATCTCCTTCCCCACAAAGATAAGAAATTACTGAAAACACGCTCAAACAGGTGCTGCTTATCCGCAGTACCTGAAAGCCTTCACACAGTTCCACCTGAAAAAGCTGGAGTTGAGGTATAATTCAAAATAGGTGTTGAGCGAGTTCCGGAAAGGATACTGGAATATCGAAACTGAAAAAAATGGTACCTGGGTTAAAGTATAATGCTCGCGGAGGCATAACTACTCTCCAGAACCCACTCAACGTTCAATAATTTTCTCGCTAACTATTTATTTATTAGGAAATGTTTCTACTTAATTGGAGTAAGGACGATATATAGTCCAATGTAGTTTCTGTAACTAATTTAAGGAGTATCTGTTTTTAACGCACAACCTAATTAGGGCTGGTTTAGAAGCAAAAATGAAAAAACTCTTGATATAGGAATATTAGCTTGATGGTGAGTTCTTGTCCTGAGAGAAGAATGGAGTTTTAAATTTGATTCTAAAGAGTTCAGGGTTCGAATCACGTCCCTCGCACTAAAAGGCTGGGATATATATAACAATAAAAAAGTATACGCTGTTTTGTGAGAATTTTGCACAACAGTTAATTTTTTAGATGTTGTTTAACTTAGATGTTGTTTAACTTGTTTGTTGTTTAACTTGGTTATTGTTTAACTTGGTTATTGTTTAACTCAAAAATACAAGTTATTTCTATAAATTTCTTCAATAAATATCCAGAATTTTTTGTGCATTACTGTAATATAATAACAGTATATGTTTTTTAAGTTGACTAACCCAAATTAATTTTTATTTTATGCATATATTTTGTAAAAAAGTATAATTTTTACGTAACTACAAAACATCAACAGTATAGTTTTCGAAAATACACTTTAAATTTCAATTCTAAATTTTAGAAAAATTTGAATGTTTATAAATTTTGGTGTTTTCATGTTTTGTTACATATGCTCTATTCCCAAAAGTTGCTTTGACCAAATTTTTTTAATTTTGAAATTTCATTTATAAAAGTGTTGAAAATTTAAATTTATTCAGTCCTGAAACGATATAGCCTCTTTGGTTCAATTATGTCAATATATACCCTATCTTTTGGCTGTAGTTCTGGATGTTTATGGAAAATACCTGTTATATGTGGCAACCTGTTTGCACCTTCTATGTGGGTTTCATATTCATAGTTTCCATCAATAAGCGTAAACATTTTATCTCTCTCTTTGTAATGGTCTCCTCTACAATTTGGCAACTTTGATGGGAAAAGATTTAGATATCTTGTTGGAATTGTTAAGTGTTTGCTGTTTACGTCAGTATTTGACAACTGTAATTCAATTGTCATAGGTTCCCATGAGCTTACATTGAAATCAGAAGTTTTTACACCAACCGACATTGGGTTTTTTAGAGTGTCCTCATTGTCCCATGTAAAGTCTTCTTCTTGGTTGACTAATGTGCCTTCTTTTTGCGCGTCTTCATTTTTGGTGATTTTTTCTTGAACGTCGATTGGTATCAGTTCCTTAAGACTATTTTCTATTTCCGTTATGCTTCTTTTGAGGGCAATTTCAACTATTTGACCCTTATCAAGGCCATATCTATTTTCCATTGCGCTCAACTTATGATCGTATTTTTCATCAATGTTTAAAATTACCCTTCTTCTCATATATGTTCACAAGAAACATGTTATCTGTTCTACTATTTAAATATACCTGTTAAATTATCATAAATATCAAAAAAAACATAAATATGTATTCTGTGTTTAATTATACTGATATTATATCCACCAAAAACGATTATATTAATTTTAAGTGTCCTAATGCTTTGATGCGTTTGTCTGGAACCTTGCTAACAGATTGATTATGAAGTTTCTCTAGGCCTATCTACTACCCAATACCAGACAATGGTATAACTTAAAGCTTAAAACTATGTTTTTGGATGAGCTCGTTCAAATTCCCATAGGATATAGAATAATTGAGTTTAGAAACGCATAGTATAAACGACTGGCAGAAATATTAACCAGTTTACAATAAAATAATCACACTAATATATTAAAGTTTTCTGAAATGTAATATAGATCAACTAATAATGTATCAGAAGTTTCTAAGTAAAAACGGGGATTAAGCTTGTGGAGATTTTTATAAATGGCACTTCATCCATCTGATTATTTTAGGAAGGAAAGGGTTTTTGTTGATCGCGAAACTTGCATTTATAATTTTAAAAACTTTATCCAAAACTATAATAATCAAGATTATAATGCTCTATTTTATTATGGTATAGCAGGCATTGGTAAAAGCAAGTTGCAACATAAGTTGCAAAATATACTGAACACGGAATATCCTGAAATGCTTTGGGTATCTATGGATTTGGAAAACGATACTCACAGAAATGTGAGTACTTTTTTAATAGCACTCAGGAACAAAATTCAGAAAAAACGCAATGTAAAGTTTTATAAGTTTAATTTGGCCCATGCCATATTCTCGAAAAAAAGTCGGCCTGATATCCCACTAAATAAAGAGACATACCCAATGCTTAAAGAAGATGGATTTTTTTACGATATACTAAATGCTCTTAATGAAACCGCATTTGGACCTTTTTTATCAATACCTGTGAAACAGATAGCTGACATTATAAACCATGCCCCTGGGAACATCAGAAGACATTTTGGAGAGCTACCTATAGACATTAAAAAACTTGAATCTATGGAAGCTCATGAAATCGAAAAGATATTGCCCGGTATTTTTGCTGCAGATTTTACAAGTAACTTTGGTACTAGTTCAAGAGCTTGTATTTTTATTGATACTTATGAAGCTATATGGAAAGACTGGCGGGGAATAGGGAGTTTCAGTGAAAAAGACAAATGGATACGAAAATGCCTAATTCCTAATATGCTAGGAGTTTCATGGGTAATATGTGGGAGAGAACAAATAAAATCATCATGGGTAGAAGATGAGCAAGACTGGGAAATGTGTATGAAAGAGTATCCTATAGAGGATCTGCCTGAAAAATATAGTGAACAATTCTTAAAAGAATGTGGTATAGAAGAGAAAGACATTCGAAATATAATAGTTAAAGCGAGTGAAGGAGTCCCATATTACCTTAATCTATCTGTTGATACCTATGAGCAAATCAGTAGAAGCAAAAAACCAGAAGCCAAGTACTTTACAGATACAAAGAAAGAGGTTTTTGACAAGTTTGTAAAATATCTGGACAATAATGATAAAAGAACTCTTTATATGCTCTCGGCTCCAAACTCATGGGATCGAAATCTATTCAAAATATTAATAGAAAAATTCAATCCAAATTATTCAATTTATGAATTTCAAGACTTGATTAAGTATTCTTTTATCAAAGAGGTTAAGGATGGGAATTTTTCACTCCACCAGCTAATGAGGAAAAGTCTTCAAGAACATCAAGATCCGACATATAGAAAAGAAGTCCATCTATTTTTACATAACTACTATAGTAACAAAATTAAAGACATCGATGTTAAATCAATCACCCAAGAACATGAAATAGCATTAATCGAAGCTTACTATCATGCAAAAGAAGCATTAAAATTCGCAGAATTAGGTGTATGGGTTATCAAATATATTGAACCATTTGACAAAGCAGGATATTGGAAAACCATCGATCCAATTTATGAAGATTTTGTAGAAGCATTTAAAGAAAAATCCGGACCTGAAAATATTTACTTTGGAGTTTTTTTAAGAAGGCTAGCCTTTATAAAAGAAGATATAGGTAGATATAATGAGGCAATTACTTATTACCAACAAGTTTTAAAAATATTTGAAAAAAATATGGGTAAAAAAGTCTTGGAGAATAATAACCTTGCAGTTGACAATCATTCAATTGCAATGGTAACTAACGATTTAGCAAACTGTTATCTGAGTATTGGGATGTATGAAAAAGCACTTACATTGCAACAAAATTCCTTGAAAATGATTCAAAATATAGTTAATGAAGATCCTCTTTATATTGCACTTCTGCAACAAAATATAGCGCTAACTTATCAGTACTTAGGTCGGTACAGCAAAGCAAAGGAGCTATGCCAAGAAGCTCTAACTGTCCGAGAAACTCTTTTGGGGAAAGAAGATCTCGAAGTTGCTATAACAGTAGAAAATTTAGCAGTGATTCATCAGCAACTAGGTAATTATAAAGAAGCCTTTGCCCTTGCTCAAAGAGCACTTAATATAAGAGAAAAAAAGCTTGGTCCTAAACATCCCATAGTTGCAAAAAATCTGTCTAGTTTAGGAGTACTCTGTACTATAATGGACAACCTTGAAGGGGCATTGAAATACAATCAAAGGGCAGTTGAAATTGCAGAAGAAAAATTTGAGGGAGATCACATAGCATTTGCACAAACATTATCCAACTTAGGAGCTACTTATCAATATATGCTTAGGTACGATGATGCATTAGAGGCTTATCAACGAGCCTTACAAATAACTGAACGCAGTTTGGGATTGGATAGCTCGATTCTTGTGAACACATTAAATAACATAGCAGAGACATATCGAAAAATGGAAAATTACGATGAAGCACTAGAATTTTATCAAAGAGCCTTAAATATAGCTAGAAATCATCTGGGAGAAGAGCACCCCACAGTTGCATTAATTATGAACAACCTCGGAAGGCTCTATATAGATACAAAAGAATTTGATAAAGCCCACCCACTTTGCCAACAAGCACTTGATATTCGCGGGAAAACTCTAGGAACTGATCACGTTGATTTCGCAATAACATCGTTGGATCTCGGAATTATTTACGGATGCGTTGGAAGGCGTGATTACGCTTTACCCTTGTCAGAACACTCTCTAAGTATATTCGAACAAAAATTAGGTTCTGATCATAGATATACCAAGCAGGCTAAACTAGTAGTTGATACTCTTAAAGGGATCTAAATAAAAGATCCTTATTTCGCTTTTTTTAAATATGATTAAGTGAAAATCTTTTTTCATGTGTTTCTTTGCAACATGTGCATATTCTGCTTTCAAGCAATCACAAAATTTTAGTCATAGTTTTTTTTTGTTTCTTTACTCTCTATTAGCATATTTATTTAGTTGTTTAACTTGATTGTTTAATGTTGTTTAACTCAAAACTGGATTGTGAATTTTATGCATTCTTCTACTTATAAAGAAAATAATTTTAGGTTCAAGATTCTTGTAAAGTATTTAAAAATTTTTGAAAAAAGGTTTAGAAAGTTTAAAAACATTTTGTAAAAAAAACTCAGTTTTTTTTCGTTTTTTAACCCTTAATCCTAAAACTTAACCCCAAAATCTAAAATCTACCTCTCTATCCTTAAAACTTGCCCCCAAAAACTTAAAAATTAAATTTCTTAAACCCTAATCTGCCCCCCAGAAACTAAGTTTTCCCAAGCCTTAACCCTCTCTAAAACATGGCTGTTAAGGGTAAAAGGTTTATCACTTTTTGCATTCTGCTTCATGTAATGCAAAGTACCTTTGGAAAACCCTAGTTTTTTCCAATCAACATAAGAAATATTGAGAATTTTTTGTCTGATTTCTTGAGAATCAATTCTCTCAATTTCATACTCAGGCTTAACAAAGTCCAGTTTTTCCTTTTTGCTGGTAAGATAGTGGGCTAATTCCCTTACCTTCAAAAAGATAACATAACTCCAGGTACTTTCTTTTCCCTGGTAACTTACTTTTTTATTTACCATACTTGAAAACTCATTAACAATCTTCCTGGCTCCTGTAGGCTTAAGCCTGAGATTGTAATTTTCTGTCCTGATGAAATCCTTATTTTCCAGAGTTTTATTTTCAATCAGGCTGATAACTGCCAGATCCACAAGGAACCTGAAAGGCTCCTGAAAGTCATACGCTAAACTGTGTTTGCTTGGGGTCATTTCATGAAAAATCTATCCGCAAAAGCCGCGCTGAATCAATTATAGGGGTTTGAGGTTCCAGCCAGTGATGATGTGAATGTCCGGTCCGGCAGTGGCGGTAAGGATAAAGTCAAAAACAATTTCAAAAGAAAAAAAGTACAGCCTGAAATAAATTAAGGTCGCCTGTTAGAAGTTTTTGATGAGGTATGTAGCTTCTGTTTTTGTATGTACTGAGAGTAATAGACAGAAGAAACCAGGAGTTATGCAGTCCGAAAAAAGAAATATTACAATGCTTTTTGAAAGCCTGTGCCTGAAAAAAGGGTGTTGAGCGGTTAGGGGGTTAGAATACGGGGAGTATTTTTGAAAGAAAATTTGATACCATTTGGGGGCTTGGTATGCTTACTCGTAGAGGGCGATAATTCCCAGAAGGGGAACCACTCAACAGTACCTATTTTTGCTGCTAAGTATTTATGCCTTATGAATTAATCATACTGAACTAAGATCACTAAACTCAGACTTCAAAAATCCATAACTATCATTAAATAAATTGAATCTTCTTCACAAAAACCCTGGAAAAATGGAGAAGAATATCTAAAAATTTAATATATGAAAACCGGCTGAATACAACAATTCCTTCAATCCCTTATTTTTACTTCGATTTCAAGAACCGCGGTTGTTTCCCTTCTGATTTCTACCTGATCTATAAGAATATCACAGGTAAGAGTCTCACTGGTCAGGCTTTACATGATTTACCTGGCCCCGGGTTCTATAGAAAAAGCTCCAGGAATTTTATCCGGTTTTCCCTTCTGTATTAACACAATGTCAAAACAAAATAGTCTAAAGTTTTAAAGAGTGTTACTCGCAGTTCAGTGTAAGCAAAAATTTTAAAACTAATGAAGTGTGATCTAATAATAAAAATGCTTTTCAAAGATAATTATGAGGAATCCCAACTCATAAAATATTATTGATTATGTCTGCATGAAGAGCCAGGCAAACATTAATTGGAGGATTTATATTGAAATACGCATTTCAGAGGAAGAACCTCATTATGATAATCTTGTTTTGTGCAACCGCAGGAATCTTAATAGCACCTGCATCTGCAGATATTACAAGTTGGAGCCTATCTTCGGAAAATCCCAGTGTAGGAGACATTATAAAGATCTCCGGAGAGGCAGGATCTAAAGAAATAATTGAAGTATCCATTTTGCATGAAGAACTTGTTCCGGTTTCAGGAAAAAATTACATTTATCAGATAAACAATCTGAAGATTCCCCCGGCTGTACGTGGAGGAAAAAGTTTCTTTAGTGTCAACGCAAGTGGAGAAAATGACTGCATTGAAGTAAAGGACATCAATGTAAGGGTAAAGAAGGGGAAATGGTTCTCCAGGCATGCTGATGCCTCAGAAGGTGTTGCGGAAATTTCCCAGTCGAAAGTGCCTTCCTGGATGAACTATTTCGTGAAAATCGATGGAAATGTCAAAGGGAATCCAAAGGGCAATGTCAGTCTTGTGTTCGAGTCCAGATACGAAGCTGCAAAAGCTGACAAGAAAGGGAATTTCAAATTCAGTTATGATACAAAATCCCTTCCCTCGGGCAACTACACAATAACTATAAAGAACACCATCGATGGAATCGACAATCAGGGGGAGTTCTACCTCAGCCCCGCAGAAGACTCCGTGGGAAAAAAGAAGCAGGGAAAATGCCTTTAAGCAGGTTATTTAACCCCCGCTTTGAGTAATTCGGCACTTGCAGGAAACGGACAGCAGGAAAGAGGAATAAGGAAAGAAAATCAGAAAAGAGGAAATTTGACTCCATAGAACCAGAAATAATTCTAAGGAGCCATTCTTTCACACCTTTCATCTGCTGCAAATTCATATTCTGTATTTTTATTACATCGGGAGTGCGGAGGGTCACGAATACCCCGCCCTTAACAGGCTGTCCTACAATTACTGGTAGTAATAATATAATAATCGTCTGTTGTTAAACTGGAACTTTTCAACTTTATTAAATTTGCATTCTATTCATTATT